>NZ_JBHXQZ010000002.1:49216-106136 GCF_042717095.1 Streptomyces sp. NPDC058632
AAACTCGTCCTCGTCCCTGTCGACGTGCTGGCTTGGGTGGCCGGGACCAATGTTCTCAGCGGTGGTCCGTCCGCTCCCCCCGGGGGGGGGGGGAGGGTGTGGGGGGCCGCGCGCGGCCCACCGGTTCCCAGGCGCTGTGTGAGGCGGGCCCGGATGCGGATTCGCCGTGCGCACGGTCCGTCACCGGGCGCCGCCGGGTACGGGCCGTGCCGTTGCGCGGAGCCGAATCAGGGTGGAAGGGTGGAGTCAGGCACCGGCTCGGGGGACGCCCGGGGCTCCGGGGAACCGGGGTGCGGGTGATGCCAGTGCCCCGTGCGGGCGCCGGCCCGCAGCGGGCCACGGCGGGAACGGGCCCGTCCCCACCCCCTGGAGGTCCCCGTGAACAGAGCCGGCGGTTGGGGAGACGATGTCTACCAGCCCGATGGATCCGAGGTCCAGGACGACGCCGGACTGCTCGACGCCGAGGACACCCTCGAGAACGACGGCGTCGACGATCCCCTCGACCGGGGCTGGTCCCCTCCCGAACGGCCGTGGGCCGTGGAGCACCGCGGAGTGACGGCGTCGGAGCGCAGGGCGGGCGAGACCCTGGACCAGCGGCTCGCCGAGGAGCTGCCCGAGACCGTCGCCTTTGACGGTGACGGTCTCGGCGACAGCGAGAGCACCGACGGCGAGCTCCTGGACAACGAGGTCGGCGCCGCGCGCTCCGGTCGGCTCGTGGCTCCCGACGAGGGGGCGCACGAGGACGAGGAGACCGCCCTGGTCGCCACGGACGTCGGCATCGACGGGGCGGCGGCCTCGGCCGAGGAGGCCGCCATGCATGTCGTCGACGAGGACAACCTGCCCGGCTGACGCCACTGTTTCCCGGCCGTTTCGGCCGTCCGGGCCGGCGGGGCCGATCACCTCGCACGTGCCGCACGTATCGCCCACGTCGCACGAGGAGCATCCATGCAGCAGGACAAGCACCCCGACTACCACCCCGTGGTCTTCCGCGACCGGGCGGCCGGATACGCGTTCCTGACCCGTTCCACCGCGACCAGCGAGCAGACGATCGAGTGGGACGACGGCGAGACCTACCCGGTCGTGGAGGTGGAAATCTCCTCGGAGAGCCACCCCTTTTACACGGGAAAGGCACGGACCGTGGACACGGAAGGACGCGTGGCCCGCTTCGAACGCCGCTACGGCGGTGAAAGTTCCGACTGAGCCGGTGACGGCGCCGGCGGCCGAACGGGGCACGGCCTCTTCGTCCGCGCCTCAGATCACGTTGAGCGCGGCCGCGCAGCCCACGCCGCCGAGCAGCATGAACCCTGGCATCAGTACCTTGATCTCCACCCAGCTGCCCGCCCGGAACCGCATCGCCTTCGGCGGACCGAGGGGGTACCAGCGCTTGCGTCCCACCGGTATGGGCCACAGGATCGGGCAGCCTGAGATGGTCAGGGCATCACCGATGTCGTGCACCAGCGCGCCCAGGACGATCGGCAGCCCCAGCCACAGGTACTCCTGGCCCGGTGCCGTGAACAGCCATGCGGCGCCGTTGCCCGGCTCGTCCAGGATGTCCGCGAGGATCCAGGCGCTGGTCGCGGCGAGCAGCCACACCAGGACATCGCTGCTGGCGCCCCGGGTCGCCCGCCACAGCAGGCCCTCGATGGCCAGCACCATGTGGACGAAGAGGAGCGCCAGCACCGCCCACCGGCCGCCCGTGATCGCGAGGACGGACGCGCCCCCTCCGATCAGGGCCGCCCACAGCCAGGTGTGGGTGAGGGTGCGGTGGCCACCGGAGCGGCGCGGGTCGCCCGGTTTCCGGGTGGCCTTGTAGACGGAGTACGAGAGCTTGTCGACGATTTCGCACAGTCCCCGGGACACCGGCCCGAAGGCCCGCGAGATCGTCGCCGCCTTGTGGTCCAGATCCGGGGCGAGGGCGGCGCCGGCGCATATCAGTGCGCCGACCAGAAGCACCGGCCAGGGCATCGGCTTTCCCGCGGCGGCCATCGCCGCGCCCACCCCTAGCCATGCCGCGGCACCCGACAGTGAGTGTGCTGGTCCCATCATCCCCGTGGCCCGCCCCGTTCTTCCTGTGCCGCTGTCCAGTTGACCGGGTGCGCTGCCACCCCTTCGGCGACACAGCGTAGCGTTCGCGATCTTCGTAACCGAATCCGATTCCCGCGCGGGGCCCGGCGGCAGGCAAGATGGGGGCGTGACCCTCATCGATCAGCTGCCGCCGACCGCCGACCCCGACGCCCTGTACGAAGCCTTCGAGTCGTGGGCCGGGGAGCGCGGTCTCACGCTCTATCCCCACCAGGAGGAGGCGCTGATCGAGGTGGTCTCCGGGGCGAACGTGATCGTCTCGACACCCACCGGCTCCGGCAAGAGCATGATCGCGGCCGCCGCGCACTTCGCCGCGCTGGCGCGGGACGAGGTCACCTTCTACACGGCGCCGATCAAGGCGCTGGTGTCGGAGAAGTTCTTCGAACTGTGCAAGATCTTCGGCACGGAGAACGTCGGCATGCTGACCGGCGACGCGTCCGTGAACGCCGATGCCCCGGTCATCTGCTGCACCGCCGAGGTGCTGGCGTCGATCGCGCTGCGCGACGGCAGGAACGCCGATGTCGGCCAGGTCGTCATGGACGAGTTCCACTTCTACGCGGAGCAGGACCGGGGCTGGGCCTGGCAGATTCCGTTGCTGGAACTGCCGCAGGCGCAGTTCGTGCTGATGTCGGCGACGCTCGGTGACGTCTCCTTCTTCGAGAAGGACCTCGCCCGCCGCACCGGCCGCCCCACGTCGGTGGTCCGTTCGGCGACCCGGCCGGTTCCGCTGTCCTACGAGTACCGCTACACGCCGCTCACCGAGACGCTCACGGACCTGCTGGCGGCCCGGCAGGCACCGGTCTACATCGTGCACTTCACGCAGGCCCAGGCGGTGGAGCGGGCGCAGGCGCTGATGAGCATCAACATGTGCACCCGCGAGGAGAAGGAAAAGATCGCCGATCTGATCGGCGGCTTCCGCTTCACCACCAAGTTCGGCCGCAACCTGTCCCGTTACGTGCGGCACGGCATCGGTGTGCACCACGCCGGCATGCTGCCCAAGTACCGGCGGCTGGTGGAGAAGCTCGCCCAGGCCGGTCTGCTGAAGGTCATCTGCGGTACGGACACGCTGGGCGTGGGGGTCAACGTCCCGATCCGCACGGTGCTGTTCACCGCCCTGACCAAGTACGACGGGAACCGGGTACGCACGCTGCGGGCCCGCGAGTTCCACCAGATCGCGGGCCGGGCCGGACGGGCCGGCTTCGACACCGAGGGGTTCGTCGTCGCGCAGGCCCCCGAGCACGTCGTCGAGAACGAGAAGGCGCTGGCCAAGGCGGGCGACGACCCGAAGAAGCGCCGCAAGGTGGTCCGCAAGAAGGCACCGGAGGGGTTCGTCGCCTGGTCGGAGCAGACCTTCGAGAAGCTCATCGGTTCCGATCCCGAGCCGCTGACCTCGCGTTTCCGGGTGACGCACACGATGCTGCTGTCGGTGATCGCCCGGCCCGGCAACGCCTTCGAGGCGATGCGGCACCTCCTCGAGGACAACCACGAGCCGCGCAAGCAGCAGCTCCGGCACATCCGGCGGGCGATCGCCATCCACCGTTCGCTGCTGGACGGCGGCATCGTCGAGAAGCTGGACAGCCCGGACGCCGAGGGGCGGATCGTCCGGCTCACCGTGGATCTGCAGCAGGACTTCGCGCTGAACCAGCCGCTGTCCACCTTCGCGCTGGCCGCGTTCGAGCTGCTGGACCCCGAGTCGCCGTCCTACGCGCTCGACATGGTGTCCGTGGTGGAGTCCACGCTGGACGACCCGCGCCAGATCCTCGCCGCACAGCAGAACAAGGCGCGCGGCGAGGCGGTCGCCCTGATGAAGGCGGACGGCGTCGAGTACGAGGAGCGCATGGAGCGCCTTCAGGACATCACGTACCCGAAGCCGTTGGAGGAGCTGCTCTTCCATGCGTACGACACCTACCGCAAGAGCCACCCGTGGGTCGGTGACCATCCGCTGTCGCCGAAGTCCGTGGTGCGGGACATGTACGAACGGGCCATGTCCTTCACCGAGTTGGTGTCCCATTACGAACTGGCCCGGACCGAGGGCATTGTGCTGCGCTACCTGGCCAGCGCCTACAAGGCCCTGGAGCACACCGTCCCGGACGATCTGAAGTCGGAGGATCTCCAGGATCTGATCGCCTGGCTGGGCGAGATGGTGCGTCAGGTCGACTCGAGTCTGCTGGACGAGTGGGAGCAGCTGGCCAACCCCGCGGAGATGACCGCCGAGGAGGCCCAGGAGAAGGCCGACCAGGTCAAGCCGGTCACCGCCAACGCGCGTGCCTTCCGTGTCCTGGTCCGCAACGCCATGTTCCGCCGTGTCGAACTGGCCGCGCTGGACCAGGTGGACGCGCTGGGCGAGCTGGACGCCGAGGCCGGCTGGGACGCCGGCGCCTGGGGCGAGGCGATGGACAAGTACTGGGACGAGTACGAGGAGCTCGGCACCGGCCCCGACGCCCGCGGTCCCAAGCTGCTGCTGATCGACGAGGAGCCGGACAACGCACTGTGGCGGGTCCGGCAGATCTTCGACGACCCGAACGGCGACCACGACTGGGGGGTCAGCGCCCAGGTCGACCTCACCGCCTCCGACGCGGAGGGCCGTGCGGTCCTCCGGGTCACCGCTGTCGGCCAGCTGTGAACGCGGGAGCAATGTGCCCATGACGAACCCGACCGAGAGCCTCGTCGCCCTGCTCGACCTGGAGCAGATCGAGGTCAACATTTTCCGTGGCCGCAGCCCGCAGGAGTCCCTGCAGCGGGTCTTCGGCGGCCAGGTGGCCGGCCAGGCGCTCGTCGCCGCGGGCCGTACCACGGAGGGCGACCGCCCCGTGCACTCGCTGCACGCGTACTTCCTGCGCCCCGGCCGGCCCGGGGTTCCGATCGTGTACCAGGTCGAACGGGTGCGGGACGGCCGGTCGTTCACGACCCGCCGGGTCACCGCCGTGCAGCAGGGCCGCACGATCTTCACTCTCACCGCCTCCTTCCACAAGCCTGAACAGGGGAGTTTCGAGCACCAGCTGCCGCCGGCCCGCGAGGTCCCGGATCCGGAGTCGCTGCCGACGGTCACGGAGGAGATCCGCGAGCATCTGGGCGAGCTGCCGGAGCAGTTGGAGCGGATGGCCCGCCGTCAGCCCTTCGACATCCGCTACGCGGACCGGCTGCGCTGGGACCCGGACGACGTCAAGAACGCCGAACCGCGCAGCGCCGTGTGGATGCGCGCGATGGGCCCGCTCGGCGACGATCCGCTGGTGCACACCTGCGCCCTGACCTACGCCAGTGACATGACGCTGCTGGACGCCGTCCGGCTCCCGGTGGAACCCCTGTGGGGTCCGCGCGGCTTCGACATGGCGTCACTCGACCACGCGATGTGGTTCCACCGCCCGTTCCGCGCGGACGAGTGGTTCCTGTACGACCAGGAGTCACCGATCGCCGTGGGCGGGCGCGGTCTGGCCCGGGGGCGGATCTACGACCGCGAGGGGCGGATGCTGGTCTCCGTCGTCCAGGAGGGACTGTTCCGGGCGCTGTAGGTCACCGGGCGGATCACCCGGGCCGACGGGACAGCGGGTCGTCGGCCCGGCGGGGCGGCCGTCGTCGGGCGCCCGGTCCACGGTTTGCGCCGCGCCACCGGGCGGGCAGCGCACGGAACGCCCCGCGTGGGCGCTCCGGCCCCCGGGGCGTCGGCCCCGCCGGTGCGGGGCGGCGAGGCTCAAAAGCCGGGTGGGGCGCCGGCCGGTGTTCGCGGGCCTGTGCCGGCAGCCGTGCCAGGTCCGCCTGGAGACGGGCGATCTCGTCGGGGTCCTGAGCGGTCATGAGGGTATCCGTGAGAACGGCTGCGGGTGGGCCCGGGACGCCGTGGGAGGGCCGCTCGGGGCAGAACCGGCTCAGGTGGTAACGCTCGTAGGGGTCCCCGACCACCTCGGCGACGTGCGGCGGGTCGAGCAGGGACGCGAGGGCTCCGGCGCGTGACCGCGGGTCGGCGGCCCTTCGGAGCACAACGGCCAGACGGCGGGTGCGCCAGTTACGGGCCCGCAGGTCGAGGCCGGTGTCGAGCTGTCCCCTGAGATTGCCGGGCGTGCGGCCTCTCAGCAGCACGGTGTTCTTCTCGTCCGCCGTGAACTGTCTCAGCTCCTCGGCGAGATGGAACCAGACCACGGCACGGTAGCGGTCGAGGCAGAACCCCGTGGGGACCAGCAGTCCCAGCCGGGCCAGGTGCGTGAACCGGTCCTTCGTCACCCCCATGAGCAGCGCGCCCTCTGTGGTGCCCACGGTCCTGACGCTCTCGCGCAGGGACTCCGGGTGACCCGGACGGGCCTGCAGCCGTTGGAGTTCGCCACAGTCGACGCGGCGGCCGGCGCCCCGTTCGCCGGAGGTGACGTGGATCCGGCCGAGGTCCACGGCGAGGTCGAACTCGCTCGGCTCGAGCCGAGCTCCCGTGCCGCGCGGCCTGCCGTGACCCAGGAACCGACGGTCGTGACGTCGTGCGTGACGGTGTTTTTGGACATGCTCGTCTCCCCCGTGGAGTGCGTGCGGCCGGCGACGTGTACGCCGCCCGGAGAAAAACGTAGCCGATCCGTCACCCTTCGTGACGATCCTGTGGATAACTCCGCGGGGGTCGACGGACGTGCAGGTCAGCCGCCCGTGGGGTCCTCGGGCTCCGGTCGGCGGGCGTCCACGTCCAGATGTTCGCCGACCCGGTTGACCAGCAGGGTCATCTCGTACGCGATCCGGCCGATGTCGGCCTCGGCCCCGCTGAGCACGCACAGGCAGCTGCCGGTGCCGGCCGCGGTGACGAAGAGCACCGCGTCGTCGAACTCGATCATCGTCTGGCGCATCCCACCCGCGCCGAAATGCTGTCCGGAACCCTTGGCCAGGCTGTGCAGTCCGGACGACACGGCGGCTAAGTACTCCGCGTCCTCGTTTCGCAGGCCCGTGCTCGTCCCGGTCACCAGTCCGTCGTTGGACAGGACCAGCGCGTGCCGTACCTCCTCGACTCTCTGGGTCAGGTCGTCCAGCAGCCAGTCGAGTCCCCGGTTTTGCGTCATGTCGCGAATCTCCCCCTTGCTCTGCCCCGTACGGATTCCTCCGCCAGCCTTCCCCACCACCGGGCGCCGGACAAGGAGGATAGGAGCCATGGGACAGAGGATGACCGACGAGGGATGGCGGGAGTTCGTCTCGTACGGAACCCGGACCGCCAAGCTTTCCACCGTGCGCGCCGACGGCAGTCCGCACGTGGCGCCGGTCTGGTTCGTGCTCGACGGGGACGACATCGTGTTCAACACCGGCGAGGCGACGGTGAAGGGACGCAACCTGGCCCGTGACGGGCGGGTCGCCCTGTGCGTCGACGACGACCGGCCGCCGTTCGCCTTCGTGGTGCTGCGGGGCCGGGCGCGGATCTCCGAGGACGCCGGGGACCTGGTGCGCTGGGCCACACGGATCGCCGCGCGGTACATGGGCGAGGACCGTGCCGCGGAGTTCGGGGAGCGCAACGGCGTACCGGGCGAACTCCTCGTCCGTGTCGCCGTCGAGAAGGTCCTGGCGGAGAAGAACGTCGCGGACTGACCGCCGGACCGGTGGCCGGATCCGGTGGCTCGGCGGCGCGCGGTCGCGTACGGATGACGGGGGTACGGGGGTACGGGGGGCGGGGGCGAGCCGCCGCGGGGTGCTGGGGTCCGGGCCGCCAGGTGGGGGATCATGCCGGGCATGAGCGACGACCACACACACGTCCAGGAGTTCTTCACCGCGCGCGCCGCCGACTGGGAACGCCGCTTCCCCGACGACGGTCCCGTCTACGCGGCCGCGATCGCCGGGCTCGGGCTGCGCGAGGGTGACCGGGTCCTCGACGCGGGCTGCGGCACCGGGCGTGCCCTGCCCCCGCTGCGTGCGGCCGTGGGTCCCTCCGGGACGGTCCTCGGTGCGGATCTGACCCCGGCCATGCTGCGGGAGGCCGCGCGGGCGGGACGGGACCGTGACGGCACGCTGCTGCTCACCGACGTCGCCGCACTGCCGCTGCGTCCGGGGTCGCTCGACGCCGTGTTCGCGGCGGGTCTGATCGCGCACCTGCCCCACCCGGCCGTGAATCTCGGGGAGCTGGCTCGGGTGGTGCGTCCCGGTGGGGTGCTCGCGTTGTTCCACCCGGTCGGCAGGGCGGCGCTCGCTGCCCGCCAGGGCCGCACGATCACGCCGGACGACCTCCGCGCGGAACCCAACCTCCGTCCGCTGCTGGCCGGTTCGGGCTGGCGCATGACGTCGTACACCGACGAGGACACACGGTTCCTGGCGCTGGCCGTCCGGGAGGGCTGACCTCGTCGGCCGGGCGTCGCCGTGTGATCCACGCGGTGGCGGGTCGGCGATCGGGGGGGTGATTCGCCCCGGCCGGGGTGGAGAACCGCAGGACCAGGACCAGGTACGGGTCCGGGGTCGTGGCAAAGGGCTCGGGGTCGGATTGGGGTGCGCGCCGGTGGACGAAGCCGACGGGGAGGCTGCGACGGCCGGGACGGACGAGGAAGCCGTCGCCGCCGCGGACGACGCGCTCCATGTGCTGACGACGGCGGCGCTGCTGACGCCGGCGAAGTTCCCGAGCGTGCTCGGCGACGACTCCCCGGAGGCGTGCGCTGCGCTCGGCCTCCCCCCGCTCGCCGACGGGTACGGGCTGGTGCTCGGCCAGGACGGCGAGGGCGCCCCGGCCGACGGCCCGGACGGGCAGCGGGCCGGCCACAGCGGCATTCGGCGGGCTCCGGCGGAGGCACATGCCTACGTCTCCTCGCCGCCCCCGCTCGGTCGGATCCGCTCGTCCTTCGCACCGGGCGACGCCCGCACGCTGCGTGCCGGCGGACCCGGCTGGTCCCTGGTGGCCAGGACCGACGACATGGCGTTCGTCCTGCTCGACGACGAACCCGGTGAGGTCCTCCCGGTGGGCAGGGGGCCGGAACTGCCGGGTCTCCTGGAGGGCCTGGACAGGATCGCCGTACGGCCGCTCCGAACCGCGCCCGGTAAGGGCGCCTGTCTCCGCATGAAGTGTGCGCCTGTCTCGCCGTAATGGAGTGAACCTCCATGCGCAGGCGCCGTTCCATAGGGCGCCAACCCATCGATGACGGCAGGGTGGGGCCCACACCATGGGGCAGCTTCGCGCTCGACGCTCCATACCGTGCCCTCTTCCGCTCCCCGTCCTTCCCGGAGGCCGTCACATGCGCCTGTCCCTCGGCGTTCCGTTGCTCGCCGTCGCCCTCGCGGCGGCGGCCCTCACCGCTCCGACTCCGGCCGACGCGGCCGGGGACGACCACTGTGCGCGCCAGGAGCGGGTGCGGGTGCCGGGCGCGGCCCACCAGCGCACCGCCTGTCTGGCCGATCTGACCACCACGGGACTGGCCGGCACTCCGTACACCGACATGGCGGACCAGGCGGGGCTGGCCGCGGCCGCCACCCGGTCGCCGTCCTCAGTGCCCGGCGTTCAGGTCGACGGATACTTCCCGGACTCCTCCCGCTTCAACACGACGCACGGCTGGGCGCACGACGCGCAGTTCGTGATCCGGCTGCCCGACCGGTGGAACGGCGGACTGGTCGTCACGGGCGCACCCGGCACCCGCAAGCAGTACGCGACCGACAAGGCCATCTCCGACCAGGTACTGGCCCAGGGATACGCGTACGCCTCGACGGACAAGGGCAACAACGGGGTCGACTTCTACCGTGACGGGGTCCGGCCCGGTGACGCGGTGGCCGAGTGGAACACCCGGACCACGCAGCTCGCCCGGGCGGCCCGGCGCGCCGTGGCCCACCGCTACGGACACGCCCCGCGCCGGACGTACATGACCGGCATCTCCAACGGCGGCTATCTCACCCGCTGGCAGCTGGAGAACCACCCGGAGCTGTACGACGGCGGCGTGGACTGGGAGGGCGCGCTGTGGACCGCCGGCGGGACCGGTCTGTTCACCACCCTGCCGGTGACGGTGGCCCGGATGCACGGCACGGCACGGGACGAGGACCTGCACGCGGCGGGCTTCGCACCGGGCTCCGAGTTCCTGTGGCCGTACCACGAGAAGGCCTACTGGGGTGTCACGCAGAAGATCTACCGCGCCGAGTTCGACCCGGCCTACGATCCCGCTTGCCCGGGGCCCTCGGCCGGGACCACGGTGGAACGGATCCTTGCGCCGTGCGCGTCCGACGCCACGTACGACTACGCCTCGCGTCCCGCCTCCGTGCACCGCGCCGCGGCCCGGGTGGCACTGACCGGGCGTATCGGCCGGCCGCTGATCACACTGCACGGTGACCTGGACGCGCTGCTGCCGAAGGCCGCCCACTCCGATGTGTACGCCCGCATGATCGACACGAGGGGCCGGGGGCCGCTGCACCGCTACTACACGGTGCAGGGCGGCACCCACGTCGACGGGCTGTACGACGCCCATCCGGACCGGCTTCGGCCGATCCTGCCCTGCTACCGCTCGGCGTTCGACACTCTGACCGCATGGGTGGAGCGCGGCGTCAGGCCGCCCGCGGACCGGACGATCGGCAGGCCCGCCGACGGTGACGTGGTCAACTCCTGCGCCCTGGACGGTGCCGGGGCGGCGGCGCGGTAGCAGCGCCCGGCAGGGGCCCGGTCCTCCGGGCCGGGCCCCTGTGTCTCAGCGGCCCAGCTCCTTGCGCGAAACGCGGCGCAGCCTGCTCCGCTGCGAGGGGTCCAGGGCGAGGTACGCGGCGGCCGGGACTCCCAGGATGATCAGGAGCGCCGCCCACCAGGGCAGCCAGATGAGCAGGATGAGCCCGGCCGCCACACCTCCTGCGGCGATCTTGGCGTTCTTCGACATGGTGTCGCCTCCTTCGCGGCCACTGCCGCTCTCTGTCGTGAAAACGGCCCCGCGCTCCCGGCGGTTCCGACCGCGCCCCTGAGACGTCCCTGAGGTTCGCCCCCTAGGGTTTCCCTCGGAGGGCCGTCGTCGGCTCGCCGGAGCTCGGCTCGCCGACTGCTGGGGACGGAGCACGACCGTGTGTCCATGGTGTCCCAGTTCACATCCCAGGCATACCCGGCCGACTGCGTCCGTGCTGTAACCTCGGCGATTCCGCCTCCACTAGTCAAGTTTGATGAATCAAGGATTCCGTGATCGCCGCGCAGACGACTCCCGTGCCTCCCTCCCCCGCCCGGTACGCCGACCTGGCCCGCTGCTCCGCCGTGTTCGTACCCGGTGACCCCGCCCGCACCGGCCGCATGGCCTTCTGGCGGCCCGACGGGTCGGCTCCCCCTGCCGTGGACACGGCACAGGTCGAGGACCTGACCGTCGTCGTGCCCGGCGGCGAGGGCGTGGCGGCGGTGGGCGTCCGTGCGGTCGTGCTGCCGTTGCGTGCCGCCCTGCCCGTCCTCACGCGCGCACGGGCCGGCGGTGACGGGCACCCGGCCGCCGTGTTCTGGGGTGCCGCCGCCCTGCACGCGCTGCGTCTGGTGGCGCGCGGACTGCTGCTGCCGGGACTGTCCCCGGCCGGCCACGACGCCTGGCGCGCGGGTCCGCTGGACGCGGAGGACGTCGAGGCGGTGCGCCGGCTCGCCGCCGCGATGCCGCCCCAGGCGCACGCCCGGCCGCTGAACCGCCCCGGACCCCTGCGGCTGCCCGACCCCGAACGGCTGCTGCGCGCCTTCCTCGACGCGGTCGCCGACACCCTGCCCCGCTCCCCCGCCGCGTCCCTGGTGACCGGCTCCCCCGCCTTCGCCGTGCCCGAGCCCCGGCACCTGCCCGAACTGCGCGACTGGGCCGCCGACGTGGCCGCGGGCCACGACGCGGGCGTACGCCTGTCACTGCGCATCGAGGTGCACGGCCTCACCGACGCGCCGGAGACCTGGGACGCACCGCAGACGCCGGGCGCCACGGACCACGCCGCCCATCCCACCGACGACAGCATCGGCGCCACGTTCCGGGCCGTGCTCCAGGTGCACGCCGTAAGCGATCCCGCGCTCGTCGCGGACGCCACCGACGTGTGGGCCGGGGCCGCGGAAGACCGGCACGGCCCGGTCGGTTCGGCCGGCCCGGACGACGGCTTCGGGCCGCGGGCCCGGATGGACACGCTGCTCGCGCTGCGCCGGGCCGCCCGGGCCTGGGCCCCGCTCACGCCCCTGCTGTCGGCGGCGGTGCCCGACGCGGTCGAACTCGCCGACGAGGAGGTCACCGAACTCCTCGGCACGGCGGCGAGGGCCCTCGCCGCCGCGGGCGTCGACGTGCACTGGCCCAAGGAGCTGACCCGCGAACTGACCACCCGCGCGGAGATCGGTCCCGCCGACGGGGAGCGGCCACCCGGCCGGGCGGGCTTCAAGGGTGCCTCCCGGCAACCGTCCTCCCTGTCGGCCGACGCACTGCTCGCCTTCGACTGGTCGTTCGCCCTGGGGGACCGGACGCTCACCCGCGCGGAGCTGGACCGGCTCGCGGAGACCAAGCGTCCCGTCGTACGGCTGCGTGACCAGTGGGTACTGATCGACCCCCAGGAGGTGGTCCGCGCCCGCGCGCGCCAGGACCACGAGGTCACGCCCGTCGACGCGCTCGGGGCGGCCCTGACCGGCTCGGTGGAGGTGGACGGCCGCCGGTTCGAGGTGCGGCCCACCGGCTGGCTGGCGGTCCTGCGGGACCGGCTCGCGGACCCCGAGTCCCAGGAGCCCGTCCCGCAGCCCGCGGCCCTCGCCGCCACGCTGCGGGACTACCAGCGGCGCGGGCTGAACTGGCTGGCCCACATGACGTCCGTGGGCCTGGGCTGCTGTCTCGCCGACGACATGGGCCTCGGCAAGACGATCACCCTGATCGCCCTGCATCTGCACCGGCAGTCCGACCCCGCGTCCGCCGGGCCCACCCTCGTGGTCTGCCCGACCTCCCTGATGGGCAACTGGCAGCGGGAGATCGAACGGTTCGCGCCGGGCACTCGGGTGCGCCGCTTCCACAGTGCGCGCCGCTCGCTGGACGGTCTGGCCGACGGCGAGTTCGTGCTCACCACGTACGGCACCATGCGTCTGGACGCTCCCCGGCTCGCCGAGGTGTCCTGGGGGATGGTCGTCGCCGACGAGGCGCAGCACGTGAAGAACCCGTACGCGGCGACGGCCCGGCAGCTGCGGTCCATCGGCGCACGCGCGCGCGTGGCGCTCACCGGCACTCCGGTGGAGAACAATCTGTCGGAGCTGTGGGCCGTCCTCGACTGGACGACGCCCGGCCTGCTGGGCCGGCTCGGCACCTTCCGCCGGCAGTACGCGGACGCCGTGGAGGGCGGACAGGACCCTGCCGCGGCGGAGCGGCTGGCCCGGCTGGTACGGCCGTTCCTGCTGCGCCGCCGCAAGGCGGACCCGGGGATCGCGCCCGAGCTGCCGCCGAAGACGGAGACCGATCACGCGGTGTCCCTCACACAGGAGCAGACTGCGCTGTACGAGGCCGTGGTGCGTGAGGCCCTGGCCGAGATCTCCGGCGCCTCCGGCGTCCTTGGGCCCGACGGCATGGCGCGGCGGGGAATGATCGTGAAGCTGCTGACCGGGCTGAAGCAGATCTGCAACCACCCGGCGCAGTTCCTCAAGGAGGAGCGTCCGGTGATCGCGGGACGGTCCGGGAAGCTCGAACTGCTCGACGAACTCCTCGACACCGTGCTCGCCGAACAGGCCTGTGTGCTGGTCTTCACGCAGTACGTGCAGATGGCGCGGCTGCTGGAGCGGCACCTCGCCGGGCGGGGTGTGCCGTCGCAGTTCCTGCACGGCGGCACGCCGGTCGCCGAGCGCGAGGCGATGGTGCGGCGCTTCCAGGACGGCGAGGTCCCGGTCTTCCTGCTGTCGCTCAAGGCGGCGGGCACGGGGCTGAACCTCACCCGTGCCGAGCATGTCGTGCACTACGACCGCTGGTGGAACCCCGCGGTGGAGGCGCAGGCCACGGACCGCGCGTACCGGATCGGACAGACCCGCCCGGTGCAGGTGCACCGGCTGATCGCCGAGGGCACCATCGAGGACCGCATCGCCGAACTGCTGGTCCGCAAGAGCGAGCTGGCGGACGCGGTGCTCGGCTCCGGCGAGACGGCGCTCACGGAGCTGACGGACACGGAACTGGCGGACCTGGTGGCACTGCGGAGGGGACAGCGATGACCCGGTACGACGGTGACGGAGCCGGCGGGGAAGACACCGACGACTGGTACGAGCCGGAGGGGGCCCGGGGGGACGGGACCGGCCCGGACGAAACCGGCCGGAAGGGGGCCGACGGCGGGGCCGGCGCGGAGCGGACGTTCGCCGCGCTGCCTCCCGCGCGGGGGCGTGGTTTCGCGCAGACCTGGTGGGGCCGGGCCTGGCTGACGGCGCTGGAGGGCACGGCGCTGGACGCCCAGCAGCTCGCGGCGGGCCGGCGGCTCGCCCGCGCGGGAGCGGTCGGTGCCGTGTCCGTACGACCGGGGCGGATCACGGCCGTGGTGCAGGACCGTGACCGCACGGCGCACCGCGCGGACGTGCTGTTGCAGGAACTGTCCGACGAACAGTGGGACCGCTTCCTGGACATGGCCGTCGAGCGGGCCGGGCATGTGGCGGCGCTGCTCGACCGGGAGATGCCCCCGCATCTGGTGGAGGACGCGGAGCTGGCCGGGGTCGAACTGCTGCCGGGCCTGGGCGATCTGGAACCGGAGTGCGGCTGCGGGGCATGGGACCACTGCGGTCACACGGCGGCGCTCTGCTATCAGGTGGCCCGGCTGCTGGACCAGGACCCGTTCGTCCTGCTCCTGGTACGGGGGCGCGGTGAACGCGTCCTGCTGGACGCGCTCCAGGCGCGTGGCGGGCCGTCACCCGCGTCCGCCTCCGGGGAGCGGTCCCGGCCGGAGGGCGTGGACGCGGCCGAGGCGTTCGCGGCCGGGGGCATCCGGCCCGCGCTGCCCGGCGTTCCCCCGCTCCCCGCGGAGCCGGGGGTCCCGCCGTCGCTGGACACGGACGAGCCTCCCGCCGCCGGGATCGACCCGTCCGCTCTGGAGTTCCTCGCCTCGCGGACGGCCGCGCAGGCCCGCCGTCTGCTGGCGGAGGCGCTCCGGGACGGGCATGAGCGGCAGCCGGTGGCGCCGGAGCCGACGGTGGCGCGGGACGCGGTGCGGCTGGCCGCCGGTGAGCCCCCGCGTGCCGTGACGGACCGGCTCGCCGACGGTTCGGGCCGTGGCCGGGAAGGGCTGGCGGTGGCGGTACGGGCCTGGCGCCAGGGCGGGGCGGCGGCGCTGGCCGTGCTCGACGAGGAGTGGGCGGGGGACGCCGAGGTCTTCGCACGCGCGCGTGCCGCCCTGCAGTCGGCCTGGGCCGAGAGCGACGAGGCACAGCGGCCGGTGTTCCGGGTCCGCGCCAACCGCTGGACCCTCGACGGCGGTCTGATCCAGCTGCGCCTCGGACGCGACGGCCGCTGGTGGCCGTACCGCAAGGAGCGTGGCCGTTGGGTCCCGGCCGGAGCCGCCGCCCAGGACCCGGCGACGGCCCTGGCCACAGCGGACACTGAGGCTCCGGCGGTGCCGGGTACGGAGACCTGGGCGGGCGCGGGGACGGATGCGGGGCGGTTCTCCGGGCCGTAGTCCTCCCGGAGGGCCGTGCCGCCGGCCTCGTACGTCCTCGTGCTTCCGCTCGGTTCAGCGGTGCAGCGCGGCCTCTCCCAGGGACGGCGGGAGCGATTCGAGGCCGCTCGGCAGGTTGCTGGGTACGTTGCTCGGCAGTTCGGTGGGCAGATCCGGCAGCTCGGTCGGCAGCAGGCTCTCCAGACCGCTGGGCAGCTCGCTCGGGAGGTCCGAGGGCAGTTCGGTGGGGAAGCCGGACGGCAGCAGGCTCTCCAGGTCACTGGGGAGTTCGGACGGGATGCCCGGGGACGGCTCCGGCGAGCCGTCGGTGCTGCTCCCGGTGGGCTGGTCGTCCGGCGAGTCGTCGTCTCCCGACGCCATCAGCACGATCATGGTGACGGCCACCACGGCCACGACCGTCGCGAGCACGATGAGCAGGAGATTCCGGCGCCCGCCGGGGCCGCGCCCCGAGCCGCCCCCGTCGTCGGGCGGGCCCGTCGGCGGAGGGGGACCCTGTGGCGGCGGTGCGCCGCCGTACGAGGGAGGTCCGAAGCCGCCGCCCGGAGGCGGCGTGTCGCCCGGCGTGCCGGGCGGCTGGGGCGGTACCGGTGGCGTGGCCATACCGACCATGGTCGCCTCGGACGCCCCTTTGTGCGAGCATCCCGCACGGAGTGCGCCATGGAGTCCGCCATCGGTTTCCGGGTCGGAGCCGAGGATCGGCGTCGGACATCGGCATCGGCCGGTCTCCGCGCGGTGCCGGACCGTCTCCGTCCGGTCACCGCGCGGTGAGGCACAGCCCCGGGAACTCAGCCCCGGGCACCCAGCAGGTGGTCCATCGCCAGCTGGTCGAGGCGCTCGAAGCCCATGCCGCGCGCGGCGGCCGTGTCGGCGTCGAAGTCCTCGAAGGCGGAACGGTCGCCGAGCAGCGCCTGGAGGCCGTCGGCCGCCGTGGGCTCGGCCAGCTGGTCCAGGCGGGCCGCGCGCAGCGCCTCCTGCACCTCGGGGTCGGAACGGAAGGCGGCCGCGCGGTCCTTGAGGATCAGGTAGTTGCGCATGCAGCCGGCCGCCGAGGCCCACACCCCGTCGAGGTCCTCGGTCCGCGGCGGCTTGAAGTCGAAGTGCTTCGGTCCGCTGTAGCCGGCCGATTCCAGCAGGTCCACCAGCCAGAACGCGGCACGCAGGTCACCGGCGCCGAACCGGAGGTCCTGGTCGTACTTGATGCCGGACTGGCCGTTGAGGTCGATGTGGAACAGCTTGCCGGCCCACAGTGCCTGCGCGATGCCGTGCGGGAAGTTCAGCCCGGCCATCTGTTCGTGGCCGACCTCGGGGTTGACGCCGTAGAGCTCGGGCCGCTCCAGGCGCTCGATGAACGCCAGGGCGTGGCCGACGGTGGGCAGCAGGATGTCGCCGCGCGGCTCGTTCGGCTTGGGTTCGATGGCGAAGCGGATGTCGTAGCCCTGGGCGGTGACGTACTCACCGAGCAGGTCGAAGGCCTCCTTCATCCGGTCCAGGGCGACCCGTACGTCCTTGGCGGCACCCGACTCGGCGCCCTCACGGCCGCCCCAGGCCACGTACACCTCGGCGCCGAGCTCGACCGCGAGGTCGATGTTGCGGACGGTCTTGCGCAGCGCGTAGCGGCGCACGTCCCGGTCGTTGGCGGTGAACGCGCCGTCCTTGAACACCGGGTGGGTGAACAGGTTGGTCGTCGCCATCGGCACCTTCATGCCGGTGGAGTCCAGCGCCTGCCTGAAGCGCTTGATGTGCCCCTCGCGCTCGCTGTCGCTCGAGCCGAACGGGATCAGGTCGTCGTCGTGGAAGGTGACGCCGTGGGCGCCCAGCTCGGACAGGCGCTGCACCGACTCGACCGGGTCGAGGGCACGTCGGGTGGCGTCACCGAACGGGTCCCGTCCCTGCCAGCCGACGGTCCACAGGCCGAAGGTGAACCTGTCCTCGGGGGTGGGCTGGTAGTTCATGCCGTGGCTCCTTGCTCGCTGAGACTATTTCGTCATGGCGATTTACAAATTAGTATGCAGCACCATCTCTGGGAAGATGGTCAGCCCACCGAGCCGTGCAAGAGGGAGAGATCGATGTCAGCAGCCGAGGGTCCGCTCGTCGTCGGCGTGGACACGTCCACCCAGTCCACCAAGGCGCTGGTCGTCGACGTGGCCACCGGACGGGTCGTCGCGAGCGGCCAGGCACCGCACACGGTGACCTCGGGGGCGGGCCGGGAGAGCGATCCGCGTCAGTGGTGGGAGGCCCTGACGGAGGCGCTGCACCAGTGCGGTCAGGCGGCACACGAGGCCGCTGCGGTGTCGATCGGCGGCCAGCAGCACGGGCTGGTCACCCTGGACGCGCGGGGCGAGCCGGTGCGCCCGGCACTGTTGTGGAACGACGTGCGCTCCGCGCCCCAGACCCATCGGCTGACCGAGGAACTGGGCGGCGCGAAGTTCTGGGCCGAGCGCACCGGAAGCGTGCCGGCCGCCTCCTTCACGGTCACCAAGTGGGCCTGGCTGGCGGAGCACGAGCCGGAGGCGGTCCGCGCCACCAGGGCCGTCCGGCTCCCCCACGACTATCTGACCGAGCGGCTCACCGGGCAGGGCACGACCGACCGCGGCGACGCCTCCGGCACCGGCTGGTGGGCGTCCGGGACCGAGGCGTACGACGAGGAGATCCTCGCGCACGTGGGGCTGGACCCGGTACTGCTCCCCCGTGTCGTGCGCCCCGGCGAGGTGGCCGGGACCGTGCGCGAGGGTCATGACCTGCCGTTCTCCAAGGGCACCCTGGTGGCGTGCGGCACCGGGGACAACGCGGCCGCCGCGCTGGGCCTCGGCGTACGGCCCGGCACGCCGGTGATGAGTCTCGGCACCTCGGGCACGGTGTACGCGGTGTCGCGGCGACGGCCCGCCGACCCGACCGGCACAGTGGCGGGCTTCGCCGACGCGCGCGGCGACTGGCTGCCGCTCGCCTGCACGCTCAACTGCACACTCGCCGTGGACCGGGTCGCGACGCTGCTGGGCCTGGACCGCGAGGCCGTCGAGTCGGGCGACGGCGTCACACTCCTGCCCTTCCTCGACGGCGAGCGCACCCCGAACCTGCCGAACGCCTCCGGTCTGCTGCACGGGCTGCGCCACGACACGACCGGCGGCCAGCTTCTCCAGGCCGCCTACGACGGTGCCGTGCACTCACTGCTGGGCGCGCTGGACCGCGTGGTCGACGAGGACGCGGACCCGTCGGCGCCCCTGCTGCTGATCGGCGGCGGCGCACGGGGCACCGCCTGGCAGCAGACCGTACGGCGGCTGTCGGGGCGGCCCGTGCAGGTGCCCGAGGCACGGGAGCTGGTCGCGCTGGGAGCGGCGGCACAGGCGGCCGGTCTGCTCACCGGCGAGGACCCGGCCGCGGTCGCCCGCCGCTGGGAAACGGCGGCGGGACCGGTGCTGGAGGCGGTGGAGCGGGACGAGGAGACGCTGGCCAGGATCGCCGGGGTACTCTCCGACGCGGCCCCGCTCCTGGAGCGCGGCACGGACACCGCCTGACGGCCAGGGCCTTTTCAGGACCGGGCCAGGACCGGTTCAGGACCCACTCACGACCGACCGGGAACAACCGAGCACGCCCCGGACCGACCGAGGACTGACGGAGGCATGAGCGCACCGCTGCACGAGGCCCGTCCGGCCGCTCCGGGGCGGGGCCTGCCTTCGGCCGGTCCCGGGCGCGCACTGCCCGACACCCAGCAGGGCATGCGCCGCCGCAACCTCTCGCGGGTCATGCACACCGTCAGCGCCGAGGGGCCCCTGTCCCGGGCCGCCGTCGCCTCGCGCATCGGCCTGACCAGGGCGGCGGTGTCCACCCTGGTCGACGAGCTGATCCGATCGGGCCTGCTGGAGGAGCTGGGCCCCGAACGGCCCGGACGCGTGGGCCGGCCGGGCTCGGCCCTCGCCGTCAGCGGGCGCGGTCCGTCCGGGATCGGCGCCGAGGTCGGCGTCGACCATCTCGCGGTCTGCGCGGTCGACCTGCGCGGGGAGGTCCGGACGCGGGCTGTGCGGCACGTCCCGAACCGCGGCCGTTCCCCCCAGGAGGTAACCGGGGAGCTGACCGCACTGCTGCTCCGGGCAGTCGCCGCGATCGAGGACGAGGGTCTGTGGCCGGCCGGGCTGGCCGTGGCCGTACCGGGCCTGGTGGCACGCGACGCGCGGACCGTCGTCCGCGCGCCGAACCTCGGCTGGCACGACACCGACCTCGGCGCCCTGCTCCCGGCACGGTTCCCGCTGACCGTGGCCAACGAGGCCAACTGCGGCGCGCTGGCCGAGCTCTGGCTCGGCGGCGACACCCCACGCGACTTCCTCCATGTGTCGGCCGAGATCGGCATCGGCGCCGCGGTGGTCGTGGACGGGCGGCTGCTGCTCGGAAACCGGGGCTTCGCGGGCGAGTTGGGTCATGTGCCGGTCCGGCCCGACGGCCCTCAGTGCGCGTGCGGCGGCCGCGGCTGCCTGGAGCAGTACGCCGGCGAGGAGGCCGTGCTGCACGCCGCCGGCCTGGAGCCCGGCGAAGACCGTGTGGGCCTGCTCGCGGGCCGCGCCGAGCAGGGCGACCCCGCCGTACGGCGTGCCCTGCACGACGCGGGAACGGCGCTGGGCATCGCACTGACCGGGGCGGTCAATCTCCTGGACCCCGAGAGTGTGGTCCTGGGCGGCGCGCTGTCCGGGCTCGCCCCCTGGCTGCTGCCCTCGCTCCGCTCCGAGCTGGCCCGGCGCACGGCGGGCCCGGCCTGCCCCGTCTCGGTGTCCGCCCTGGGCCCGGAGGGTCCCCTCCTGGGCGCGGCGCACTCGGTGATCCGGGGAGTCCTGGACGACCCGGCGTCCGTCGCCGAACCGGCATGAGCCCGCCGGGCGGGTCAGGCCGTCCACCGCTCACCATTCGCCGGCGGGCTTCCTCTTCCACCGCCTGCCGTCGTGGAGCCCCGGCCTCAGCCCCGCGTCCGCGCGGAACCCGATCGCCTGCGCACCGGTCGTAGGCCTGTGCGTCGCCGTCGCACGGGCTCCGGCGCTGCCGCGCTCATCGTGACTCCCCCGATGCCGGCCGGCCGCGCCGACTGCCGGCACCTGGGCGCGTGCGAGAGCCTGCGCGCGCATGCCTCCCGGTGAAACCCGACCGGCCGCGCTCTCTTCACCCTGGCGCGCGCAGGACGGGCTGGGACACACCGCCGTCGCCGGCTGCCCGGCCGCCGGTGATCCCGCGGCTAGTCCCCGCCGCCTCCGCCACCATCCCCGCCCCCGCCGTCACTCCCACCGCTGTCGCCGCCGTCACCGCCGTCCGAGCCCCAGCCGTCGCCGCCTCCGGGCTCGTTGTCGTCCCTCCCTCTCCCGAGGTTGCTGAACCAGGGACGGCCCCACCACTCGTCGTCGGCGACGAGCGGCTCGTCCCCGTCGACCGGGCGCCGCCCCGACCGGAACCGCGCCGACCCCGTCGTGTCCCCGATTCCGAAGGCGACGGCGAAGACCTGCGCCATGACGGCGTCCAGCGGGTCGGAGCTCTCGTGTCGCACAGGAGCCAGCGGCAGCAGTACCGTGTCCCGCTCCGGCACCGGCCAACTCGGGGGACGCGTGAGCAGGGCGACCGGCCGTTCGTCGCGCAGCAGCCACGAGCTCTCCGCGTTCTCCCGCCGCAGCACCCAGCGCCGGTCGGGAAGTCCCATCTCCACGGACCGCTTGGACTTGCGCCGCTTCTTCGTGAGCACGAGTTCCGCGGCAACCTCGCCGACGGTCGGGCGCAGGCCCTTGGACGGTTCAAAGCTGTCACGGTCGAAGCCGCGCGGCGCCCGGATCCGTACGACGGGAGCACCCGGTCCCCACACGTCCACGCGCACCAGCCGGCGGTCCACGGCGACAGTGATCCGTCCGGCGGGCCCCGCCGCGGACCGCCGCGCGATCCACAGCGGCACGCCTTCGGCGCGGGCCCGGGCCGCGAGAGCGGCCACCTGGTCGGGCCCGCCGCACCGCCGGACCGCCAGTTCCCCCAGCGTGCGGGCGAACTCCGCGGCCCGCCGTACCTTCACCGGCGTGCTCGTGCCGGTGACGCGGGTCACCGGGACTGCCCCGGCCCCGGCCGGCAGCCACGTCAGCGGGCGTTCCGCCCCGCCGCCCCCGAGCCAGTTCCCCCGCTGGAACGCCTCGGCCATGGCGCCGAGGTTCAGCTCGCTCAACGGCATGGTCCTGCCGCCCCTGCGCAGCCGGTCCCCGGAAAGCTCCACCGTCCGCGCCAGCGGATTCCACGACTGCTCCCCATAGAGCACCTGGCTCACCACAGCCCCCGTCCCCCTCATGCCTACGCGGTGGGCTCGGCGGAGCCCGAACCGCCCCCCGTCGGTCGCCGACGGCTAATTGCTGACAGCGAAGCGCATCAGGGCGTGCTCGTCGCCCTGCTTGACCTTCCCGGTCGTATTGATCACTTCGAGCTTCCACGTGCCACCGACCCGGATCGCCCTGGCCACGGCGCAGCCGTTGTCCTGGGTGAGCAGACTCGGCCAGATGTCGGCGACCTGCTGCGTGCTGCCCCCGCTCGCGTCGTAGACCTTGAAGCTGATGTTGCGCGCCTTCTGGAAGGAGGAGCCCTTCTTGTACGCGGCGGCGACGAACACGATCGACGTGATGTTGGGCGGGACCCGGGCGAACTCGACGGTCACCGTCTCGTCGTCCCCGTCGCCGTGTCCGGTCTGGTTGTCGCCGCTGTGGACCAGCGCGCCGTTGCCCAGGGGGTCGAGCGAGTCGAGACCCGCGAGGCGCACCGGGTCCCCGCCCTGCAGGGCAACGGCGATCAGGTCGAGGTCCGTGCCGGTCTTGCGGCGCAGTTTGCCCAGCACCCCGCCGCTGCTGCCGGCGGTCGGGTCCCAGGAGACCCCGATGGACAGATGGGTCACTCCGTCCAGGTCTGCCGGGCCGTCTTCCTTCGTGAGCGTGATCATGGGTGGGTCATCCTTCGTCAAGGCGGACTACGACACGCAAAGTGTGCCTGATACCCCGCATGCCCCCTGTGCCCGGCCCCGAGGAGCGCCCGGAGGGCCTCCGGCCGGTGTCCTCACCCGGTCCTCGCCCCTGTCCTCACCCCAGCCGCTCCTCGAGTTCCGCGCGGTCGGAGACGAACCAGAGCTGGTTGCCGCGGTTCGCCTCGCGCACGAAGTCGCGGAGGGCATCGCTGCCGGCCACATGAGAGGCGATGTCGCCGATGACCGCCAGACGGAGACGGTAGTTGACGAACTTCTGCACCACATCGCCGGCGACGCCCGAGCGCAGGGAGAAGAAGTCGTCCGCCACTCGCTCGACCGGGACAGCCACCATGTCCGCCCGACACCCCAGGGCATCACCGATCAGATCGAGAGCGGTCTCACCGCCGCTCAGCTTCGATCCGTCCTTGTCACACACCAGAACGGAGACTCCGTGCACGGTCACGAGGCGACTGACTGTCATGATGTGATCATATGCGGGAGGGTGCGTCGCCTCACTGATCGATTACAAAACGCCCAACTACTGGTTACTGCACGGTGAGCGAGTCACTATGAGGCCATGACACCGGCGCAGCGAGCCATGGAGCGACTTCGGACCTGGCCCGACCTCACCGTCTGCAAGGCAGGATGCGGTACCGGACAGGCTCTCCGTTCCGCCCGGGACGAGGTCGTCCACTTCCACTCGGGACGGGATGTCGACCTCCACCTCACCCGCCGCGCCATCCAGCGCTTCCGCTACGACCTCAGCGCCTCGACCGCGATCCAGCTGATACCGGGGTCGAACTGGGTGACGGTGCATCTGGACTGCGACACCGACATCGACCTGCTGCTGACCCTGGTGAGCGTCGCCCTCAAGGCCCACCAGGCCACCCCGCTCCCCTCCCCCGTGCCGACGGCCACCGGGTGCAACTTCCACCGGGTCACGGTGCTGCTGCGCGACCCGGTGACCGAACACTGAGAAGACGTCCGCCCCCTGACGGGGCGGATCAGGGGCCTCCACCCGCCCCCGGTGCCGGAACTCACGGCCGCAGACCGCTGACGATGTCCGCCGTCGCGGTCAGGCCGCTGTGGATGGCGGGGGCGATGTCCGAGCCGGCCAGACAGAACCCGAGCAGCAGGCAGACGATCCCGTGGGAGAGCTTCAGCCCGCCGTTGCGCAGGAAGATCACCGCCAGGATCGCGAGCAGCAGCACCACAGAGATGGAAATGGCCATCGTCAACCTCCTCCGCCACGTCCGCTTCGCGGCGTTCGGCCGCAAGTGTGGCGTAGCGGAGGGTTCGTCCGGGCGGTCGGCCTGTCCTCCGAACGTGTGGTGTCTGCGACGTACCGCAACCGGTACGCGTCCTGGCGCGGGAGGCGAGCGTCCTACCGCGGGCGGTACGCGTCGAGGAAGGATTGCAGTCCTGCGAGGTCGTCGGTGTTGAGATGGTCGACGTCCGCGGCGACCAGTTCGCCCCACAGGGCGTCCCGGGCGGGGCCCGGCAGGTCGGGGGTGGCCCAGAACCGTACCGCCTGGCCGCGCCCGTGTGCGGTGCCCACGATGGCGTGCAGCTTGCGGCGCTCGGCGTCGGGGAAGGCGCCGACGCCCCGCCAGGTGAAGTTGAGCGTCCAGTTGTCGCTGATCAGCGGAATCAGGGAGGAGCCGGCCGGGCCGCCGAGGTCGGCCGACCGGCCGTCGTAGAAGGCGTACCGCACCCGCTGGGCCTCCATGGGCGCACGGGCGGCCCGGTGGCCCGAGATGACAGCGGTGACCGGTCCGGGCAGCACCCGGCCGCCCGCGCAGGTGGTGAACAGGTGCCGGTACCGCCGGAGATGGCGGTGGAGCTCGAGGTAGGTGGACGCGCCCTCGGTCTTGATGTCGATGAGCAGCTGGAGCGGCTTGCGGTGCCCCCGGTACACCGACCCGTGGTGGGCCCGCACGCGGGCGGCGAGGGGGTCGAGGTAGAGGGACTCGAGGGTGCGGGACGGGTCGAGGTCCTCGGGGTCGTGGGCGACGAGGAGTTGGTCGCCGACGAGGTGGATGTCGGCCTCGACGCTGCCGAAGCGGTGGTCGAGGGCGTCGAGGAGGGGGCGCGGGTGCTCGTAGTCGTTGTGGGCGTGGGCCCGCCACAACGGCCGCGGCCGGCGCCCGTGTTCACCGGCCAGCGCCGGGGTGGCCGGCAGGGCGATCGAGGCCGCGAGGGCGGTGCCGAGGGTGGTGAGGGCTCTGCGACGGGTGGTGAGGGCCATGCTCCGCCTCCCTGGAATGGCGTACGGGGACCTCTGGAGTATGAGGTCCCCGCGGGCCCGAGGAGCAGTGCTGTGAAGCGAGTTGGCCGAGCCGCCGTCGCACGTTCACCTCCGGGAGCTGCCGGACGCACGGACGCACGGACGCACGGGAGAGCCCGCCCCGAGGGCGGGCTCTCCCGTGGGATGCGGCGGTACGGCCGGGTGCGTGACGCCGCGTCAGGGAGCCCGCAGGTCGACGAGTTCGGCCAGTGCCTCGCGGTGGGCGCCCGCCGTGCCGTAGGCGATCGAGTCGGCCTTGGCCCGCTTCAGGTACAGGTGGACCGGGTGCTCCCAGGTCATCCCGATGCCGCCGTGCAGTTGCAGCGCCTCCTCTGCGGCATGGACGGCGACCTGGCCCGCGTAGGCCTGCGCGACGGCGACGGCGACGGCCGCATCGGCGTCGTCACCCGCAGCCGCCACGCCGGCGACCGTCGCACCGGCGGCCAGCGCGTCCGCCGCATTGCGGGCCGCGGCACGGAGGTTGACGACCTCGAGCCACAGCTGGGCGAGCCGGTGCTTGAGCGCCTGAAAACCGCCCACCGGCCGGTTGAACTGCCTGCGGTCCTTCAGATAGCGAACGGTCTCCGTCAGCGACCAGTCCGCGAGACCGAGTTGTTCCGAGGTCAGCAGCCCGGCACCCGCGCGCAGAGCCCGCCGTACAGCAGGTTCCGCGTCGCCGACCCGGTGTCCCGGGGCACCGTCCAGGACGACGTGGGCGAGGGGGCGGGTCAGGTCCAGGGACGTCTGCCCGGTGACGGTGACGCCGGCGGCGTCGGCCTCGACGGCGTACAGCCCGCCGTCGTCCGCCGGGACGAGCAGCACGTCGGCCGCGTCCGCGTCCGCGATACCGGCCAGCTCGCCGTGCAGGACGCCGGCCGCCGCGCGGACGGCGGGAAAGGGCGCGGCGGGGGCGGTGTGCAGAGGGACGGCGAGGGCACCGATCCGGCGCGCGGACGCCAGCGAGGCGAGCACCTCGCCCCCTTCGGCACAGGCCAGCAGCGCCTCGGTGGCCACGACTGCGCTGGTCAGATAGGGCACGGGGGCGACGGCCCGGCCCAGCTCCTCCAGGACGACCGCGGCCTCCCGGTGCGTGGCGCCCTGGCCGCCGCGGTCCTCGGGCACCAGCAGCCCGGCGAGGCCCATGCCGTCGGCGAGCGCCTTCCACAGGGACAGGTCGTGCGGGGTGTCCGACTCGGTACGGGAGATCACCCGGGCCGCGTCGCAGTGGTCGGTGAGCAGGTCCCGGACGGCGGCGCGCAGCGCCTCCTCCTCCTCCGAGTACAGGAGACCGGACTGCGCGCTCACCGGATTCGCCGGGCTCACCGGGCCGGTCCTCGTGGGGCGCGTCGGGCGCGTCGTACTCATCGGGCCAGGTCCTTCCAGGCGACGTCCTTGTCGGTACGCGGCTCGGCCGGGAGGCCCAGGACGCGCTCGGCGACGATGTTCAGCAGGACCTCGCTGGTCCCGCCCTCGATGCTGTTGCCCTTGGAGCGGAGGTAGCGGTAGCCGGCCTCACGGCCGGTGAAGTCGACCAGTTCGGGGCGGCGCATGGTCCAGTCGTCGTACAACAGGCCCTCCGCCCCCAGAAGTTCCACTTCCAGGCCGCTGATCTGCTGGTTGAGGCGGGCGAAGCCCAGCTTCATCCCGGCGCCCTCCGGGCCGGGCTGGCCGGCGACGAGCTGCTGGCGCAGGCGTTCGCCGGTGATCCGGGCGACCTCGGCCTCCACCCAGAGCCCGAGCAGACGCTGATGCAGGTCGTGGGTGCGCAGTTCGGGACGTTCGCGCCAGGTCCTCGCGACCGGGCCGATCATGCCGCCCTCACGGGGCAGCCGCATGCCGCCGATGGCCACGCGCTCGTTGTTGAGCGTGGTCTGTGCGACCCGCCAGCCGTCACCGACGTCACCGAGCCGGCGGGAGTCGGGGATGCGGACGCCGGTGAGGAAGACCTCGTTGAACTCGGCCTCACCGGTGATCTGGCGCAGCGGCCGCACCTCGACACCGGGATCGGTCATGTCGCAGACGAAGTAGGTGATGCCCCGGTGCTTGGGCACGTCCGGATCGGTGCGGGCGATGAGGATGCCCCAGCGGGCGGCATGGGCACTGGAGGTCCACACCTTCTGCCCGTCGACCACCCAGCCGTCCCCGTCCACACGGACCGCGCGGGTGCCGAGGGCGGCCAGGTCGGACCCGGCGCCCGGCTCGCTGAACAGCTGGCACCAGACCTCCTCGCCGGTCCACAGCGGCCGCAGGAATCGGAGCCGCTGCTCCTCCGTACCGAACTGCAGAATCGTCGGCGCGGCCATGCCGAGGCCGATGCCGATGCGCCGCGGGTCGTTGTCGGGCGCCCCGGCGGCCTCCAGCTCGGCGTCCACGACGGCCTGGAGGGACCTCGGGGCGCCGAGCCCGCCGAGCCCTTCGGGGTAGTGCACCCAGGCGAGTCCCGCGTCGAAGCGGGCGCGCAGGAAGTCGAGGCGGCCGGTGGTGGCGGGCGGATGCGCGGCCAGCAATTCCCGGGTGCGCCGCCTCAGTTCGGTTACGTCGGTCATGCGGCGACTCCGTTCTTTGCTGCGGGCAGCACGGCGACACGTCCGGTGGTGACGCCGTCCGCGACCCGCTGCACGGCGTCTGCGGCGCCGGACAGCGGCACGCGCTCGCTCACCAGCGGCTTGACAACGCCCCGGGCGGCCAGCTCCAGGAGCTGCTCGTGGCAGTGCTGGACGAGCTTCGGGTTCCTGGTGTTGTAGAGGCCCCAGTGCAGGCCGAGGATCGAGTAGTTCTTCACCAGGGCGTGGTTCAGCGCCGCGCTGGGAATCGTGCCGCTCGCGAAGCCGACGACCACGATCCGGCCCTCGAACGCGACGACCTTGGTGGACTGGGTGTAGGCGTCCCCGCCGACCGGGTCGTAGATGACATCGGCGCCGCGGCCGCCGGTGGCCTGCTTCACCGCGGCGATGACGTCCTGCTCGCGCCGGTCGATCACCACGTCGCAGCCCAGCTCGCGGGCGACGGACACCTTGGCCCCGCCGCCGACCACTCCGATGACGGTGGCGCCGGCGGCCTTGCCCAGCTGCACGGCCGCGCTGCCGACGCCTCCCGCGGCGGCGTGCACGAGCAGGGTCTCGCCGGCCTCGAGACCGGCCCGGCGGTGCAGCCCGAACCAGCCTGTCTGGTAGCCGACGTGGAGGGCTGCGGCCTCGGCGTCGTCCAGCGCGTCCGGGGCGGAGCGCATTCCGGCGGCGTCCGCGACGGCGTACTCGGCGAAGCCGCCGTACGGCAGCGCGGGGCTGGCGAGCACCCGGCGCCCGTCCTCGGTCTCGCCGCAGATCTCCACGCCCGGGGTGAACGGCAGCGGCGGCCTGACCTGGTACTGGCCCCGGCACATCAGCGCGTCCGGAAAGTTGATGTTCGCGGCGCGCACCTTCAGCAGGACCTGGCCTTCACCGGGTGTCGGCCGCTCCACGTCCGCGAGGCGCATCACCTCGCCCGGCTCGCCGATCTCGTGCACCTGCCATGCCTGCATGCGGAGCCTCCACGGGACTGTGAACGTCGTGTTCGCCTGACCGGGTCCACCGCATACTAAGCGGTCGCTTGCCTCTAGGGAACCGTCTCGCACGTCACGGCCTTCCGCGCCCCGTCCGCCGGAGGGGGCGCCCCGTCCGTCAGGACCGCTTGGGACGTGCCCGTACGTGCATCCGCTCCCCCTGCGGGCCGAACAGGCTGAGGAACTCCACCGGCCCCTCCCCCGTCGACCCGAAGGCGTGCGGCACGTGCGTGTCGAACTCCGCGGCCTCCCCCGCCCTCAGCACCACGTCGCGCTCGCCCAGCACCAGGCGCAGCTTGCCGGACAGCACGTACAGCCACTCGTAGCCCTCGTGCGTACGGGGTTCGGGCTCGAACGTGCGCTGCGGTTCGAGCACCTTGTACGCCTGGAGTCCGCCGGGCTGGCGGGTGAGCGGCCAGTAGGTGCGACCGCCCTGCTGGAACGGCTTGGCGCGGATGCGCGGATCGCCGACCGGCGGCGCGCCGACCAGTTCGTCCAGCGCCACCTGATGGGCCTGCGCGATCGGCAGCAGCAGTTCGAGGCTGGGTTTGCGCAGGCCGGACTCGAGCCGCGAGAGGGTGCTCACGGAGATGCCGGTCGCCTCGGACAGCGCGGCGAGCGTCACCTCCCGCTCCTTCCTGATCCGCCGCAGCCGGGGACCCACATCCGCGAGAACGTCGTCGGTAGTCATACAGATATTGCAGGATCGGCAAAGATATTTGTCAATCCTGCAGTACTCGGGCGACGGTCGACGTGGAGGTGGTCAACATGACCGAGAAGAGTGGGAAGCCCCGCGACGGATTCGCGCACGGGACCGGCGGGACGGACGGCACCGGTACAGGCACCGGCTACGACGTGGTGGTCGTCGGAGGCGGCGCGGCCGGGCTGTCCGCCGCGCTGGTGCTCGGCCGGGCCCGGCTGCGGACCCTGGTCGTCGACTCGGGCGAGCCGCGCAACGCGCCCTCGCCCCACATGCAGGGTTACCTGTCGCGGGACGGGATGTCACCGGCCGCGTTCCTGGCCGCCGGCCGGGAGGAGATCGCGGGCTACGGCGTCGGACTGCTCGCGGGCCGGGTGACGGACGTGACCCGCACCGGCGGCGGTACCCGGCCCGGCACCGGTGGCGGCGGGGACTTCAGCGTGCTGCTGGACGACGGCCGGAGCGTCCGTGCGCGGCGCCTGATCGTCGCCACCGGGCTGAAGGACGAGCTGCCCGCGGTCCCCGGTGTCGCCGAACGGTTCGGGCGGGACGTGCTGCACTGCCCGTTCTGCCACGGCTGGGAGGTCCGCGATCAGCCCTTCGGGGTACTCGCATCGAGCGCCATGAGTGTGCACCAGGCGCTGATGGTGTCCCGGTGGTCCAAGGACGTCACCCTCTTCCTGCACACGGTCGCCGAGGAGGAGCTGTCCGACCAGGACCTGCGCCGGCTGGCCGCGGCCGGCGTCGACGTCGTGCCCGGCGAGGTCTCGGAGCTGGTGGTCGAGGACGACCGGCTCACCGGCGTCCGCCTCGCCGACGGCTCCGTCCACGCCCGCTCCGTGCTGTACGTCGGGCCACGTCCCGTGCCGCGGACGAGCCTGCTGGAGCGGCTCGGCGCCGAGCTGTCCGAGACCCCGTTCGGCGCGTACCCGGTGGTGGACCCGACGGGGCTGACCTCCGTACCGGGTGCCTGGGCGGCGGGCAACGCGATCGGCTTCGCCGAACAGGTCGTCCACGCGGCGAGCGGCGGATACCGCGCGGCGGCCGCGATCGTCGGGGATCTGCTGATGACGGACCTGGACGCCGCGGTGACCGGGTGATCCGCCACCGCTGATCCGCGGCGGCCGCGGCAGCCCGGGTGTGGGACGCGGGGGTCCGTAGCACCATGGCTGCATGCTGCTGTCCCGGCTGGCCCGTGTGTCGCAGGAGGTCGCCGCCGCTTCGGCGCGGTCCCGGAAGATCGCGCTGCTCGCCGAGCTGTTCCGGGACGCGGAGGCGGACGACGTACCCGTCGTCATCCCGTATCTGGCGGGCAGGCTGCCGCAGGGCAGGATCGGCGTGGGCCGGAAGACGCTGAGCCGGCCGGTCGCCCCGGCGGAGCAGCCGACCCTGACCGTCCGCGCCGTCGACGCCCTGCTCGGCCGGCTCGCCAAGGTGTCCGGACCCGGTTCGCAGGCCGAGCGGGCCCTGCTGGTCGGGGAACTGCTGGGCGCGGCGACCGAGGAGGAACAGCGGTTCCTGCTCGGTCTGCTCACCGGCGAGGTCCGGCAGGGGGCTCTGGACGCGGTCGCCGTGGAGGGACTGGCGCGGGCGACCGGGGCACCGTCGGCGGAGGTGCGGCGGGCGGTGATGCTGGCGGGCTCGCTGCAGACGGTGGCCGGGGCGCTGCTGGCGGACGGCCCCGAGACGCTGGAGCGGTTCCGTCTCACCGTGGGACGCCCCGTGCTGCCGATGCTGGCGCACAGCGCCTCCTCGGTCGCCGAGGCGGTGGAGAAGCTGGGGGCGGCGGCGGTCGAGGAGAAGCTGGACGGCATCCGCGTCCAGGTGCACCGCGACGGCGACACGGTGCGCGTACACACCCGCACCCTGGACGACATCACCGACCGGCTGCCCGAAGTGACGGCAGCGGCACGGGCGTTGCCGGGCGAGCGGTTCATCCTGGACGGGGAGGTCATCTCGTTCGACGCGCGGGGGCGGCCCCGTACGTTCCAGGAGACCGCCGGGCGGGTCGGTTCCCGGTCGGACGTGGCCACGGCGGCCCGGGACGTGCCCGTCGCCCCCGTCTTCTTCGACGCGCTGTCCGTCGAGGGCCGTGACCTGCTGGATCTTCCCTTCGCCGAGCGGCACGCCGAGCTGGCCCGGCTGGTGCCGGAGCCCATGCGGGTACGGCGCGCGCTGATGTCCGGGCCCGAGGACGTACGGGCGGCGGAGGACTTCCTCGCCGACACGCTGGCGCGCGGTCACGAGGGCGTCGTGGTCAAGGGACTCGACACCCCCTACAGCGCAGGGCGGCGCGGCGCGTCCTGGCTGAAGGTCAAGCCCGTGCACACGCTCGACCTGGTGGTGCTGGCGGCCGAGTGGGGTCATGGCCGCCGTACCGGCAAGCTGTCCAACCTGCACCTGGGTGCCCGTACCGCCGACGGCGGCTTCGTGATGCTCGGCAAGACCTTCAAGGGCATGACCGACACCATGCTGACCTGGCAGACCGAACGGCTGCGCGAACTCGCCGTCGGCACCGGCACGAGCGGCACGAGCGCGTACGTCGTCACCGTGCGCCCGGAGCTCGTCGTGGAGATCGCCTACGACGGCCTCCAGCGCTCCACCCGCTACCCGGCCGGCGTCACCCTCCGTTTCGCCCGGGTGGTCCGCTACCGCGAGGACAAGCGGCCGGACGAGGCGGACACCGTGGAGTCCCTGCTCGCCGCGCACCCCGGGCTACGGCCGTGACCGGCACCCGGAGCGCCGGCCTTCTGGTGTTCCGGCACACCGATCACGGGCTCGAGGTATTGCTCGGTCATATGGGCGGCCCGTTCTTCGCCCGCCGGGACGCCGGCGCGTGGACCGTGCCGAAGGGCGAGTACGACGCCGGTGAGACGGCCTGGGACGCGGCGCGCCGGGAGTTCCGGGAGGAGCTGGGGCTGCCGCCGCCCGACGGGGAGGCCGTGCCGCTCGGCGAGGTCCGGCAGTCGGGCGGCAAGACCGTCACGGCCTGGGCGGTCGAGGGCGACCTCGACCCGGCCGCCGTCGTGCCCGGCACCTTCCGGATGGAGTGGCCGCCGAAGTCGGGGCGGACGCGGGAGTTCCCGGAGCTGGACCGGGTGGAGTGGCTTCCCCTGGACCGGGCGCGGGAGCTGGTCGTCTCCGCCCAGACGGCGTTTCTCGACCGCTTGGCGGAGCACTCGTCCTGAGGAAGCCTCCCGCGTTGCGACGCCCACCGCCGCGCGGGAGGGTCGACATGCACGCCCCGTCCCCAGGGAGGCCAGCCATGCCCATCGCAACGGTGAATCCGGCGAACGGCGAGACGCTCAGGACGTACGAGGCCATGGGCGAGGAGGAGACCGAGCGCCGGCTCCAACTCGCGGAGGCCACGTTCCGCACGTACCGGACGACGACGTTCGAGGAGCGCGCCCGCCTGCTGCACCGGGCCGCCGAGCTCCTCGACGAGGACCGGCACAGCATCGCCGAGGTGATGACCACCGAGATGGGCAAGCCGGTCGGGCAGTCCCGCGCGGAGGCCGCCAAGTGCGCCAGGGCGATGCGCTGGTACGCCGACCACGCCGCGGGCCTTCTCGCCGACGAGGAGCCCGACGCGTCCGACGTGAAGGACTCCGGCGGCTCCCGGGCTCTGGTGCGTTACCGGCCGCTCGGCCCGGTGCTCGCCGTGATGCCGTGGAACTTCCCGCTGTGGCAGGTCGTACGGTTCGCCGCGCCCGCGCTGATGGCGGGCAACGTGGGCCTGCTCAAGCACGCCTCGAACGTGCCGCAGACCGCTCTGTACCTGGAGGACCTGTTCCACCGGGCGGGCTTTTCCGAGGGCTGCTTCCAGACCCTGCTCATCGGCTCCGCCGCCGTCGACGCGATCCTGCGGGACGAACGCGTCAGGGCGGCCACCCTCACCGGCAGCGAGCCCGCCGGACGCGCGGTGGCCGCCACCGCCGGGGAGATGATCAAGAAGACGGTGCTGGAGCTGGGCGGCAGCGACCCGTTCGTCGTGATGCCGTCCGCCGACCTGGACCGGGCCGCCGAGGTCGCGGTCACCGCGCGGGTGCAGAACAACGGGCAGTCCTGCATCGCCGCCAAACGCTTCATCGTGCACACCGACGTCTACGACGCCTTCGCCGAGCGCTTCACCCGGGGCATGCGGGCGCTGACGACCGGCGACCCCATGGACGAGGCGACGGACGTCGGTCCGCTCTCCAGCGAGCAGGGCCGAAAGGATCTGGCGGAGCTGGTCGACGACGCCGTACGGTCGGGGGCCCGCGTGCTGTGCGGCGGTGAGCTGCCGGACGGGCCCGGCTGGTACTACCCGCCGACCGTCCTGGCCGGGATCACCCGCGCCATGCGCGTCCACCGGGAGGAGGCCTTCGGCCCGGTCGCCACGCTGTACCGGGCGGCGGACCTGGACGAGGCGGTGCTGATCGCCAACGACTCCCCGTTCGGCCTGAGTTCCAACGTCTGGACGCGTGACGAGGCCGAGGTCGACCGCTTCGTCCGCGATCTGGAGGCGGGCGGCGTCTTCGTGAACGGGATGACGGCGTCCCATCCGGCGCTCCCGTTCGGCGGGGTCAAGCGCTCCGGTTACGGACGTGAGCTGTCCGGGCACGGAATCCGCGAGTTCTGCAACATCACCACGGTTTGGCACGGTGCGTGACGCCCCCGCGGCTACGATCCGGTCTGTGAACCGCGAAGTGACTCTGCCTCTGATCGTCGACGACCGCGGTACCTTGCAGGTCTCCGCGGCGGACGTGAGCAAATTGCTGCGCACGGTGGGCGGCCGGTGGCTGCACCTCGTGGAGTCCGGCGACGACCGGCTCGACGAGGACACGGTCGCCGCGCTCACCATCGAACTGGCGAAGCTGGCCGACCGGATCGACGTGGCGTGCATCGCCCACAGCAGCGGGAGCAGGGCTTAGGGTGCGGGCGGCGGTCGTCGGTCGTCGGCCGCGTGTTCAGACCGGCCGGAGCAGTGTCCTCCAGAACAGCGACTCGTAGCTCTGCAGCAGGTGACCGTACCGCCGCGCCAGGCTCTCGTCGAGACGGCCCGTGTCCAGGCCGTCCTGGACCGCTTCCGCCGCCACCCGGTCCAGGTCGGGGGCCGGTTCGGCGAAGAGGTCGAAGAACGCGCAGGCCTCGTCGGTGAAGCCGTAGCGCGTGCGCAGCGCCTGGGCGATGGTGGCGCAGTAGCCGCCCCAGGCCGAGAAGTTGGCGGTCACGGAGAGGACGGCGTCGGCCGGTGCCGCGTTGAGGGCCAGCCAGGCGACGTAGGCGGGATAGGTCTGGCAGCCGGGCAGGGGGCCGTACGAGGCCGCCCGCTCCCGGTCCACGCCACAGGCCGCGGCGAAGGCGTCCAGCCGCGCCGCCGCCAGATCCTCGCCCTCGGCGAGGGCGGTGAAGTACGCGGCGGCCCTCGGCTGGTCCGCGGAGCGGTCCGCCAGGTGCTGGAAGGCACGGCGGTCGGCGGGGATCACCCAGCTCTGTTCCAGGGCGAGCGCGGCCAGGGTGTCCCGGCCTGCCTCACCTCGGGCGATCAGCGGTACGAGGGGGTTGGACCGGGGGTCCGGGGCCAGTTCCCGCGTGATCGTCTCCAGCAGTTCCCGGGCCGTGCGCGTCATCGCGGTCTCCGTCACGTCGGTCGGCCGGTCCGTGGGGCGACCGGCTCCCCCACCATGGTCCCCCAGGAGCCGGGCGGACGTCACCCGAAACGACACGGCACCCGAGGTCCGGGGTGCGGCAGCCCGACGACACGGCAGCCCGGGGCGTGAGCCACGCCGCCGGGCTGCCCCCCGCTCCCCGCCCCCAGCCGCCCGCGTCCGCACCTAGCGGATGGGCATGCCCGACAGGGTGCGGGCGATGACCAGGCGCTGGATCTCGCTCGTGCCCTCAAAAATGGTGTAGATCGCGGCGTCGCGGTGCATGCGCTCCACCGGGTACTCGCGTGTGTAGCCGTTGCCGCCGAGGATCTGTATCGCCTGGGCGGTGACCGTCTTGGCGGTCTCGCTGGCGTACAGCTTGGACATCGAGCCCTCGGCCGCCGTGAACGGCTTGCCGTTCACCGCCATCCAGGAGGCACGCCACACCAGGAGGCGGGCGGCGTCGATCTGGGTGCGCATGTCGGCCAGCTGGAAGGCGACGCCCTGGTTGTCGATGATCGGGCGGCCGAACTGCTCGCGGGTCTGCGCGTACTCCAGGGCGACCTCGTAGGCGGCACGGGCGGTGCCGACCGCCATGGCGCCGACCGCCGGGCGGGAGGCCTCGAAGGTGGCCATCGCGGCGTTCTTCACCCTCTCCCCGCCCTGCTTGGCGCGCTCCCGGGCGCGGGCGAGGCGCTCGTCGAGCTTCTCCTTGCCGCCGAGCAGGCAGGAGCCGGGCACGCGGACGTTGTCCAGGATCACCTCGGCGGTGTGCGAGGCACGGATGCCGTGCTTCTTGAACTTCTGGCCCTGGGAGCAGCCGGGGGTGTTCGGCGGGATGATGAACGAGGCGTGGCCCTTGGAGCCGAGCTCCGGGTCGACGACCGCGACGACGACGTGGACGTTGGCGATGCCGCCGTTGGTCGCCCAGGTCTTGGTGCCGTTGATCACCCACTCGTCCTTGGCCTCGTCGTACACGGCACGCGTGCGCAGGGAGGCGACGTCGGAGCCGGCGTCGGGCTCGGAGGAGCAGAAGGCGGCGACCTTGACGTCGCTCGCGTCGCCGTACATCTGGGGGATCCAGGTGCCGATCTGTTCCTCGGTGCCGTTGGCCAGGACCCCGACGGCCGCGAGACCGGTGCCGACGATCGACAGGGCGATGCCTGCGTCGCCCCAGAACAGTTCCTCCATCGCCATGGGGATGCCGAGGCCGGTGGCGTCGAAGTACTGCTGGGCGTAGAAGTCGAGCGAGTAGATGCCGACCTTGGCCGCCTCCTGGATGACCGGCCAGGGAGTCTCCTCGCGCTCGTCCCACTCGGCGGCCGCGGGGCGGATCACATCGGCGGCGAAGCCGTGGAGCCAGTCCCGGACTTCCTTCTGTTCATCGTTGAGCTCCATGGTGAACTCGGCCATGTCCCCTCCAGCGGCGACGCACGTGCGTGTTACTTGCGGTAACCAAAGTCTGTTACCGGCAAGTAGGAAAAGTCAACTCCCCGACCCTCCCGACATCCCGTCCGCCGCTGGTCACACCGTCAGTGTTAGTTTGCGCAGGCGTCACCGAATCAGCAGGGGTGGGGAGAGAGCATGGACACCACACAGCGGACCGATCAGCAGAGGTCCGCCGACCGCCGCCGGCGCGAGCTGCTGGAGGCCGCCGACCGGGTGGTGCTGCGCGACGGCCCGCACGCCTCGATGAACGCGATCGCCGCCGAGGCGGGCATCACCAAACCGATCCTCTACCGGCACTTCGGCGACAAGGGAGGACTGTACGCCGCCCTCGCCCAGCGGCACACCGACGCCCTGCTGGCCTCGCTGCGGGCAGCGCTGGACGCCCCGGCGGACCGGCGGGAACGGGTCGAGAACACCCTGGACACCTATCTCGCGGCGATCGAGCTGCGCCCCCAGGTGTACCGGTTCCTGATGCACCCGGCGGAGGGTTCGCCCGGCGACCAGGGCTTCGACGTCGGCAAGCACTCGGCACCGCTGCTGCGGCGCATGGGCGAGGAACTGGCCCAGGTCATCGAGGAGCGACTGGACCTCGGCCCCGGCAGCCAGCAACTGGCCCGCGTGTGGGGGCACGGGATCGTCGGCATGATGCACGCGGCCGGCGACTGGTGGCTCGGCGAACGGCCGTGCTCCCGTGCCGAGTTGGTGCGCAGCCTGGCCGACCTGTTGTGGGGCCGGCTGGCGGCGGCGGGCGACCGGGTCGGCGGGCCCGGGTTCTGAGCCCCGGTCCTGCCGCCCGCTCCGGAGGACCTGCCCCCTTCACCCCTCTCCTTCCACTTGCTCCACTCGCTCTGCTTGTTTCCCTCAGTCCCGCCCGCTCCAGGAGGCCCTCCGCGCCTGGCGGGTGAGTCTGCGCCGGCGCCAGCCGGTCAGGCGGTCGGCGTAGACGCGGCCCTCCAGGTGGTCGTACTCGTGCTGCAGGCACCGGGCGAAGAAACCCGTGCCGTGCACGGTGACCGGGGAGCCGGTCACCGTGCGGCCCTCGACGACCGCGTGGTCATGACGTTCCGTCCCGGCCTCCAGGCCCGGCAGCGACAGACAGCCCTCCGGGCCGCGCACCACCACGCCGTCCGTCTCGACCAGCCGCGGGTTGACCACATGTCCCAGATGACGGACGTCCTCGTCGTCCGGGCAGTCGTACACGAACACCCGCAGCGGCACGCCGACCTGGTTGGCGGCCAGGCCCACACCCTGCGCGGCGTACATCGTCGCGAACAAGTCCTCCACGAGGCGGGCCAGTTCCGGACCGAAGTCGGTCACCTCCTCGCAGGGCGCGTGCAGCACCGGGTCGCCGAGCAGCGTGAGGGGCCGGACACGACCGTGGACACCGGGGATGGAACCGTCTCGCATGGCGGTCAGAGTACGGTCCTAGCAGCAACGCCCGTCTCATGGGTGGTGACGTGGTTCTGGAGTGCGAATGGATCTCGATAGGCTGAGGTTCACACCACGTGGCCGTCAGCCACAGGCGCGGCGCGTACGCAAGGAGGATCGAGACTTGATGGCAGGCAACTCGGACCCGCTCACGCCGCGGGCCAAGCTGGCCGTGACCGCCGGCAAGGCGGTCGCAGCGGCCTCCCGCGCCGCGGGACGCGGCAGCGGTTCGGTGATCGGCGGCCGGGTCGCGCTCAAACTCGACCCCGATCTCCTCGCCCGGCTCGCCCAGAACCTGGACTGCATCCTGGTGTCGGCGACCAACGGCAAGACCACCACCACCCGGCTCATCGCGGAGGCCCTGCGGGCCGCCGGACCGGTCGTGTCCAACGCCCTCGGCGCCAACATGCCCGCGGGCATCACCTCGGCGCTCGCGGGCGGCTCGGAGTCGAAGTTCGGCGTCATCGAGGTCGACGAGAAGTACCTCGCCGGCGTCGCCCGCGACACCGACCCCAAGTGCATCGCCCTGCTCAACCTCTCCCGCGACCAGCTCGACCGGGCCGGCGAGACCCGGATGCTCGCGGAGAACTGGCGCGAGGGCCTGGCCGGCTCCAAGGCGGTCGTCGTCGCCAACTGCGACGACCCGCTGGTCGTGTGGGCCGCGTCCTCCTCCCCCAACGTGATCTGGGTCGCCGCGGGCCAGATGTGGAAGGACGACGCCTGGTCCTGCCCGTCCTGCGGCGGCGTGATGCAGCGCCCCGGCGACGACTGGTTCTGCGGCGAGTGCGGCTTCCGCCGGCCCACCCCGAGCTGGGCGCTCTCCGGCGACCACGTCCTCGACCCGCACGGCTCCGCCTGGCCGATCCACCTCCAGCTGCCGGGCCGCGCCAACAAGGCCAACGCCGCGAGCTCCGCGGCCGTCGCCGCGGTGTTCGGGGTGCCCCCGCAGGTCGCTCTGGAGCGCATGTACCAGGTGCAGGCCGTCGCCGGCCGGTACGATGTCGTGCAGCACCAGGGCCGTGACCTGCGGCTGCTGCTCGCCAAGAACCCCGCGGGCTGGCTGGAGACGTTCTCTCTCATCGACCCGCCGCCCACCCCGGTGATCCTGTCGGTGAACGCCCGCTCCGCCGACGGGACCGACACCTCCTGGCTGTGGGACGTCGACTACACCCGGCTGACCGGCCACCCGATCGTCGTCCTCGGCGACCGGAAGCTGGACCTCGCGGTGCGGCTCGAGGTCGCGAACCAGCAGTTCCAGGTCTGCGAGGACCTCGACCAGGCGCTCCAGCAGTGCCCGCCCGGCCGGATCGAGGTCATCGCCAACTACACCGCGTTCCAGGACCTGCGCCGCCGCGTCGGCAACTGACGCCGGCGACGCATCGCGACGTACTCACAAGGACAGTGACTTCATGAGCGACAACGGTCTGCGGATCGTATGGATCTACCCCGACCTGCTGAGCACCTACGGTGACCAGGGCAATGTGCTCGTCGTGGAGCGCCGGGCCCGGCAGCGCGGCCTCGACGTGGCCCGGCTCGACGTGCGCAGCGACCAGCCGATCCCGACGTCCGGCGACATCTACCTGATCGGCGGCGGTGAGGACCGCCCGCAGCGGCTCGCGGCCGAACGGCTGCGCCGGGACGGCGGCCTGCACCGGGCGGTGGGGAACGGCGCGATCGTGTTCTCCGTGTGCGCCGGCTACCAGATCCTCGGCCACGAGTTCATCAACGACCTCGGCCAGCGGGAGCCCGGCCTCGGCCTGCTCGACGTCGTCTCGGTCCGCGGCGAGGGTGCGCGGTGCGTCGGCGACGTGCTGGGCGACATCGACCCGCCGCTGGGTCTGCCGCCGCTGACCGGTTTCGAGAACCACCAGGGCGTCACCCACCTCGGTCCGACGGCCCGCCCGCTCGCCCGGGTGCGTTTCGGCAACGGCAACGGCACGGGGGACGGCACCGAGGGCGCCTACAACGACACCGTGTTCGGCACGTACATGCACGGCCCGGTGCTGGCCCGCAACCCGCAGATCGCGGATCTGATGCTGAAGCTGGCGCTCGACGTCAACGCGCTGCCGCCGACCGACGACCACTGGTACGAGGCGCTGCGGGGCGAGCGCATCTCGGCCTCGCAGCAGCCCGCGTAGACCCTGCGGCCCCCTTGCTGCCCCGTCGGACGGGCCGGCGCCCCCGGCCCGTCTGACGGCTGGTCCGCACAGGTGAGCGCGGTCGTCCAGCAGGCGGACGCGTTCTTCGGTCCCGCCCCCCGGTGCCGCTAGGGTGGCGGGGATCGAGCCGGACGACGCGGTCCGGTTCCGGCCCACGGCTAGAAGGTTGTTTCGGGCTATGCGTATTGGTGTCCTCACGTCCGGCGGCGACTGCCCCGGCCTGAACGCCGTCATCCGCTCCGTAGTGCACCGTGCCGTCGTCGACCACGGCGACGAGGTCATCGGCTTCCGGGACGGCTGGAAGGGCCTCCTGGAGGGCGACTACCTCAAGCTCGACCTCGACGCGGTGGGGGGCATCCTCTCCCGCGGCGGCACCATCCTCGGTTCCTCCCGGGTACGTCCCGAGCATCTGCGGGACGGCGTGGCACGGGCCAAGGGGCACGTCCAGGAGCTCGGCCTCGACGCGATCATCCCGATCGGCGGTGAGGGCACCCTGAAGGCGGCCCGGCTGCTGTCGGACAACGGCCTGCCGATAGTGGGCGTGCCCAAGACCATCGACAACGACATCGCCGTCACCGACGTCACCTTCGGTTTCGACACGGCCGTCGGTGTGGCGACCGAGGCGCTGGACCGGCTGAAGACGACCGCCGAGTCCCACCAGCGGGTGCTCATCGTGGAGGTCATGGGCCGTCACACCGGCTGGATCGCCCTGCACTCCGGCATGGCGGCCGGCGCGCACGCGATCGTCGTGCCGGAGCGGCCCTTCGACATCGAGGAGCTGACCGCGAAGGTCGGCGCGCGGTTCTCGGCGGGCAAGCGGTTCGCCATCGTGGTCGCCGCGGAGGGCGCCAAGCCGCGGGCCGGAAGCATGGACTTCGACGAGGGCGGCAAGGACGTCTACGGCCATGAGCGGTTCGCCGGGATCGCGCGGCAGCTCTCCGTCGAACTGGAGGCGCGGCTCGGCAAGGAGGCACGTCCGGTGATCCTCGGACACACCCAGCGCGGCGGGACCCCGACCGCGTACGACAGGGTGCTGGCCACCCGGTTCGGCTGGCACGCCGTTCAGGCCGTGCACCGCGGGGAGTTCGGACGGATGACCGCGCTGCGCGGGACGGAGATCGTGACGGTGCCGCTGGCCGAGGCCGTCGAGACGCTGAAGACGGTGCCCGAGGACCGCTACGCCGAGTCGGAGTGTGTCCTGTAGCACCTGCCGCCCGTCGTCGTTCCGGCAACCGCCGGACGAAGCCGCCCCCGGCCGCAGCCGCGGCCGGGGGCGGTTCTAGTCTGGTGCGGACAGACGGCGCACAATCCCCACGAAACGGAGCCGGCGGATGGATCACAGCGGGCACGGCACGACCATGGATCTGCCGCCGTTCACGCTGGGGCGAGGGCTCGCCTGGTCGGCGGACCCCTTCTTCCTCGTCGCCTGCCTGCTGGGACTGGCGCTGTACGGCTGGGCGGTCGTGCGCCTGACGCGGCGCGGCGACAAGTGGCCGGTGGGACGGACGGTGTCGTTCGTCCTCGGCGTGCTGAGCATCGGCCTCATGATGTGCACCGGACTGAACGACTACGGCATGGTCATGTTCAGCGTGCACATGGTGCAGCACATGGTCATCAGCATGGTGTCGCCCATCCTGCTCCTGCTCGGCGCCCCGATCACACTGGCGCTGCGCGCCCTGCCGCCGGCCGCCCGCGGCAGCAAAGGGCCGCGCGAACTGCTGCTGATGCTGCTGCACAGCCGCTACATGCGGGTCGTCACCCACCCGGTGTTCACCATCCCGATGTTCATCGCGAGCCTGTACGGGCTGTACTTCACCCCGCTGTTCGACTTCCTGATGGGCTCCCGGGTGGGGCACATCGCGATGATGGTGCACTTCCTCGCGGTCGGTCTGGTGTTCTTCTGGCCGATCATGGGCGTGGACCCGGGCCCGCACCGGCCGGGCCATCTGATGCGGATGCTGGAGCTGTTCGCGGGCATGCCGTTCCACGCGTTCTTCGGCATCGCGCTGATGATGGCGTCCGCGCCGATGGTGACGAGCTTCCAGAACCCTCCGGGCTCCCTGGGCATCGACGCGCTGTCCGACCAGAACGCGGCCGGCGGTATCGCCTGGGCGTTCAGCGAGGTCCCGTCCGTGCTGGTGCTGATCGCGCTGCTGTTCCAGTGGTACGCCTCGGACCAGCGGCAGGCCAAGCGCACCGACCGGGCCGCGGACCGCGACGGGGACAAGGAACTCGAGGCGTACAACGCCTATCTGGCCTCCTTGCACACCACCGGGAAATGAACCCCTTTCGGTCACTTTCCCTCCTCTTCTCTCCCCGTCGCTCACTTTCTCCCCGATTCACCTGAGAGGTGCCACCGTTCGGTAGCATGAGCCGCCAGGGGCGAGCCGCCGGGGGGAAGCGGTCATGGCACTGCGCGCGTCGTCGTCGGGAGCGGGTCGGGTCGTCGCCGGCCGTTATGTGCTGCTGCACCGGCTGGGCCGGGGCGGTATGGGGCATGTCTGGCTGGCCCATGACCAGAGACTCACCTGTGAGGTCGCCCTCAAGGAGATCGTGTTCCACGATCCGGCCGAGCCCGGCCAGGAGCGGGAGACCCGGGTCGCCCGTGCCCGCGCGGAGGCCCGGCACGCGGCCGGCCTGCGTGATCACCCGCATGTGGTGACCGTGCACGACGTCATGGAGCACGAGGGCCTGCCGTGGATCGTCATGGAGTACGTGGCGGACGCCGTCGACCTGCGGGAGCTGGTCGCCCGGCGCGGCGCGCTCGCTCCCGCCGAGTGCGCCCGGATCGGGCTGGCCGTACTGGACGCGCTGACCACCGGTCACGAGCGGGGCGTGCTGCACCGGGACGTGAAGCCGGCGAACATCCTGCTCGCCCCGGACCGCACCGGCGCGCCGCACGGACGGGTCCTGCTCACCGACTACGGCGTCTCCGTGCAGCCTGACACCGGTGAGACGCGGTACACCATGGCGTCCGGGGTGGTCGGCACCGCCGGCTGGCTGGCCCCGGAGCGCGCCACCGGGAGTCCGGCGACACCGGCCGCCGACCTGTTCTCCCTGGGCTGCACGCTGTACCACGGCGTCGAAGGGCGCGGCCCCTTCGAGCGGGAGTCACCGCTCGCGTCGATCGCGGCGGTCGTCACCGAGGAGCCGCGCCGGCCGGTGCGGGCGGGTGCCCTGGAGCCGGTGCTGCGGGGCCTGCTCGAGAAGGATCCCCGGCGGCGCACGTCCGCGCGGGTGCTGGAGGCGGAGCTGTCGCGACTCGTCACGTCCCAGTCGCAGTCGTACGCCCGGCCGCACACCGACCTCGGCTCCCAGCCGCCCTGGGCCACGCCGGCCCTGCCCGCGGGCTCCCCGGGCCCCGCGGGCACCACAGGGCCGACGGGCACCACAGCGTCCACGGGAGCCGCTGAGGGCGTGGATCCTGCGGGACGTACGGCGCCCGCAGGACCGGTGGGACGCACGGCGTCCGTGACCGCCCCCGCCCACCAGCGTCCGCGCCGCCCCGTCCTGCGGGCAGCCGTCGGGCTCGGCGTGGTGCTGGCCCTGGGCGGTGCCTGGTACGCGCTGGCCGACCGGACGGGCGGCGGCGGGACGGCGACGACGCCGTACGGGGATGCCGTGGGGCTCGCCGCCCCGCTCGAGCGGGGCGACTGCGTGCGTGCCGTCTGGCCCGGCGGCCGCCGGTTCGCCGGCGTGCCCCGGCTCAGCGTCGAACCGGCCTGCGCGGGCGCGGCGGGCCGGGAGGTCGACGGGCAGGTCGTGGGGTTCGTCGGGACCGCCTCCGCCGAGGAGGCGCGGGAACTGGGTCCGGCCCGGTGCGAGGAGGCGACGCGGGAGTTCCGCGGGCGTATGGCCGCGGTGCTCCCCCTCGCCGTCGTACCCGTCCCGGACGGGTTCGAGGAGACCGGGCGGCGCACCGCCTGTCTGGTCCTGGGTGCGCGGGGGCCGGTGTACGGGCCGCTCGGCGACCGGCGCCCGTTCGGCACGGCGTTCGCCGACACCGTGCCGATGCAGCGCCGGGACTGCCTGGACACGCGTCCGGGGCGTCAGGCCCTTCTGGTGCCGTGCGGTGGCCGGTACGAGGAACAGGTCCTCGGGTTCACCCGACTGGGCGAGGACGTCACCCTCACCGAGGCGCGCACACGGTCGGACGCGGCCTGCGCCCGTGACGTGCCGCCGCGTGACTACGGCTTCGACCCGTCCGTCCACGAAGCCGGGTCGTGGACCGGCGAGCTGTCCTGGGATACGGGCGTACATGTCGTCGTGTGCACGGTAAAGCGGCAGAACGGGGGCACCATGGAGGGAACCGAACCATGAGGAGGGTGTCGCGATGCCCGGTTCCAGCAACGGTTCCACCTCTACGAAGACCATGGGAGTACTCACCGTCGGCGGGCTCGTCGCCGTGACGGCCTACACGGTGGCGCTCGGCAGCAATGGATGGCTGTGGTTCGGCTGGGTCGTCCTGGGGCTGATCACCCTCGCCATGATCACCACACGCAGCGCCTGAGCCGCCGGACAGGCCCTGCCCGGCGGGCGGCTCACTTCGGTGTGAGCCGGCCCGCCAGGTGCACGCCCGGCTGGTACTTCGGCAGCCGGACGGTGATTCTCATGCCGGCGCCGACCGCGGTCTCGATGACGAGGCCGTAGTCGTCGCCGTACACCTGGCGGAGCCGGTCGTCGACGTTGGACAGACCGATGCCGCCCGTGTGGTCGACCTCGCGGGCGAGGATGCGGCGCAGCAGGCCGGGGTCCATCCCGGCGCCGTCGTCCTCGATCACGACGAGGGCTTCGGCACCGGTGTCCTGTGCGGTGATCTGGATGTGGCACTTGTCGGCCTTGCCCTCGAGGCCGTGCTTGACGGCGTTCTCGACCAGGGGCTGCAGGCAGAGGAAGGGCAGGGCGACCGGGAGCACCTCGGGGGCGATCTGCAGGGTGACGGAGAGGCGGTCGCCGAAGCGGGCCCGGACCAGCGCCAGGTAGTGGTCGATGGCGTGGAGCTCGTCGGCGAGGGTGGTGAAGTCGCCGTGCCGGCGGAACGAGTAGCGGGTGAAGTCGGCGAACTCCAGCAGCAGCTCGCGGGCCCGCTCGGGATCGGTGCGCACGAACGAGGCGATCACGGCGAGTGAGTTGAAAATGAAGTGCGGGGATATCTGCGCCCGCAGCGCTCTGATCTCGGCCTCGATGAGGCGGGTGCGGGACTGGTCGAGGTCGGCGAGTTCGAGCTGGACGGAGACCCAGCGGGCGACCTCTGCGGCAGCCCGGACCAGGACCGCGGACTCGCGGGGCGCGCAGGCGACGAGGGTTCCGTGCACCCGGTCGTCGACGGTGAGCGGGGCGACGACGGCCCAGCGCACCGCGCAGTCGGGGGTGTCGCAGGTGAGCGGGAAGGCCTCGCCGCGTCCGGACTCGAGGGGGCCCGCCAGACGTTCCATGATCTCGGTGCGGTGATGGGCGCCGGCGCCGTCCCAGACGAGGACCTGTTCCCGGTCGGTGAGGCACAGGGCGTCGGTGCCGAGCAGGGAGCGCAGTTTGCGGGCGGACCGGCCGGCGGTCTCCTCGGTCAGTCCGGCGCGGAGCGGGGGTGTGGCCAGGGACGCGGTGTGCAGGGTCTCGAAGGTGGCGTGCTCGACGGGGGTGCCGAGGCCGGCCAGGCCGGGCGGCCGTGCGGTGCGCCGGCCGAGCCAGAAGCCGGCGGCCAGCAGGGGCAGGACGGCGACGCACAGGCCCGCCAGGAATCCGCTCACTGGGACACCTCCGTCCGTAGTTCCTCCGGCAGGTGGAACCGGGCGAGCACCGCCGCCGTTCCGGGCGGCACCCGGCCGGGGGTGGCCAGGGAGACCAGGATCATGGTGAGGAAGCCCACCGGCACCGACCACAGGGCGGGCCAGGCGAGCAGCGCGTGCCAGGCGCCTTGGCCCGGGTAGCCGGCCATGGTCGCGGCGACGGCGAGGAAGGCGGAGCCGCCGCCGACCAGCATGCCGGCCGCCGCGCCGGGCGGGGTGAGCCGGCGCCACCAGATGCCGAGGACGAGCAGCGGGCAGAACGAGGAGGCCGACACGGCGAAGGCGAGCCCCACGGCGTCGGCCACCGGCAACCCGCCGACCAGGACGCTGGCCAGGAGCGGGACGGCCATGGCGAGTACCGTGCCGAGCCTGAAGTGCCGTACACCGCGCGAGGGCAGGACGTCCTGGGTGATCACGCCGGCCACGGCCATGGTCAGCCCCGAGGCCGTGGACAGGAACGCGGCGAAGGCGCCCCCGGCGACCAGCGCGCCGAGCAGGTCGCCGCCCACTCCCCCGAACATGCGGCCGGGCAGCAGGAGCACGGCGGCGTCCGCGTCGCCGGTGAGGGTCAGTTCGGGGGCGTACAGGCGGCCGAGGGCTCCGTAGACCGGAGGCAGCAGGTAGAAGGCGCCGATCAGACCGAGCACGGCGACGGTGGTGCGGCGGGCGGCGACACCGTGCGGACTGGTGTAGTAGCGGACCACCACGTGCGGCAGGCCCATGGTGCCGAAGAAGGTGGCGAGGATCAGTCCGTACGTGGCGTACAGCGGGCGTTCCTCACGGGACTCGGCGCGGGAGGGCGAGAGGGCGTCGTCGGCGCCGCGTCCCGCGGCCGGGACCTCGGACCCCTCGGCGAAGGTCAGCCGGGTACCGCCGTCGACGCGGTGGGTGCCGGCGGGCAGGTGGACCTCGGTGCCGTCGTGTTCGCGGCCGTCGACGGTGCCGTCCACGGTGACGGCCAGCGGGTCGGCGATTCTCAGGTCGACGGTGTCGTCGACGCGGACGACACGCTGTTCGCGGAAGGCGGCGGGTTCGTCGAAGGCGTGGCTGGGCGCCCCGTCGCTCTGCCAGGCGAGGACCAGGAACAGTCCGGGCACGAGCAGGGCGGTGAGCTTGAGCCAGTACTGGAAGGCCTGCACGAAGGTGATGCTGCGCATGCCGCCGGCAGCGACGATGACGGTGACCACGACGGCGACGATCACTCCGCCGAGCCAGTCGGGGGCGCCGGTCAGCACGGTCAGGGTGAGCCCCGCGCCCTGGAGCTGGGGCAGCAGGTACAGCCAGCCGACGCCGACGACGAAGGCGCCCGCGAGCCGCCGCACGGCGTGCGAGGCGAGGCGGGCCTCGGCGAAGTCGGGCAGTGTGTAGGCGCCGGAGCGGCGCAGCGGTGCGGCGACGAACAACAGCAGGACCAGATAGCCGGCGGTGTAGCCGACCGGGTACCAGAGCATGTCGGGGCCCTGGACCAGGACCAGGCCCGCGATGCCGAGGAAGGACGCGGCGGAGAGGTACTCGCCGCTGATGGCGGCTGCGTTCAGGCGGGGGCCGACCGTGCGGGAGGCGACGTAGAAGTCGGAGGTGGTGCGGGAGATGCGCAGGCCGAAGGCGCCGACGAGGATGGTCGCCAGGACGACGAGGGCCACGGCGGGTACGGCGTAACTGGAGTTCACGGCGCCTGCGTTTCCTCAGCGGTCCTCGACGAGCCGCACGAAGTCGCGTTCGTTGCGTTCGGCGCGGCGTACGTACCAGCGGGCGAGCAGGACCAGCGGCGGGTAGAGCCCGAAGCCGAGTACCGCCCACTCCAGCCGGCGGGCGTCCGGGGCGGCCGCGAAGACCAGCGGGAGCGGTCCGACGAGCAGGACGAGGACCGCGAACACGGTCAGTCCGGTGCGCAGTTGGATGCGCATCAGGGAGCGGACATAGGTGTGGCCGAGGGTGGTCTGCTCGTCGATCTCGGTGCGCGGGCGGTAGTAACCGGAGGAGCGGCGGGTGCGGCGGGGCGGGCCGGTGACGACCACCCTGCGTTCGGTCGCGTCCTGGGGCATGTCCTCTCCCCTCAGCCCGTGGTCCGGCGCATCAGCAGGTCCCGCAGTTCACGGGTGTGCCGCCGGCTGACCTGGAGCTCCTCGGATCCGATCAGGACGCTCACGGTGCCGGTGCCGAGGCGGAGTTCCCCGATGTGGCGCAGGGCGACGAGATGGCGGCGGTGGATGCGGACGAAGCCGCGTGAGCGCCAGCGTTCCTCCAGGGTGGACAGCGGTATGCGGACGAGGTGACTGCCGCGGTCGGTGTGCAGGCGGGCGTAGTCGCCCTGGGCCTCCACGTGCGTGATGTCGTCGACCGCGACGAAGCGGGTCACGCCGCCGAGTTCGACGGCTATGTGGTCCGGGTCGGGTTCGTGCACGGGGATGCGCGGGGTGCTGTCGCGCTGTTCGGCGGCGCGCAGTTCGACGACGCGACGGACCGCTTCGGCCAGCCGCTCCGTGCGGACGGGCTTGAGGACGTAGTCGACGGCCTTGAGGTCGAACGCCTGCACGGCGAAGTCCTCGTGGGCGGTGACGAACACGACCAGCGGCGGCCGGGCGAAGCCGCCGAGCAGCCGGGCGAGGTCGAGTCCGTCGAGGCCGGGCATCTGGATGTCGAGGAAGACGACGTCGACGGCCTCGGGTCCGTCGGGCCCCGACTCCAGCGCGCGGTTGATGCGGCGCAGCGCCTCGGTCGCGTCGCCGGCTCCCTCGGCACTGCCGATGCGGGGGTCCGCGTGCAGCAGGTAGAGCAGTTCCTCCAGCGAGGGGCGTTCGTCGTCGACGGCGAGGGCGCGCAGCATGAAGGTGGAGTCTAGGGGGGATTTCCACGTCTGGACATGGCCCGGACGTGGGCCTTCCCGTCGGACGACGAGGGCCTGCCGGTGCTGGTTACAGTGCGGGTATGAGCAGCAGACCGGCGCCGTTCGACGAGTTGGACCGACAGATCGTCATCGCGCTGATGGCGAACGCCCGGACGTCCTTCGCCGAGATCGGCGCGGCGGTCGGCCTGTCGTCGACGGCGGTCAAGCGCCGGGTGGACCGTCTGCGCGAGACGGGGGTGATCACCGGGTTCACGGCGACGGTGCGGCCGTCGGCGCTGGGCTGGCGCACGGAGGCGTACGTCGAGGTGTACTGCGAGGGGGCGGCGCCGCCCCGGCGGCTGGCGGAGGTGGTGCGCAACCACCCGGAGATCGCCGCGGCGATGACGGTGACCGGGGGCGCCGACGCGCTGCTGCATCTGCGGGCGCGGGACGTGGAGCACTTCGAGGAGGTGCTGGAGCGGATCCGTGCGGAGCCGTTCATCCGGAAGACGATCAGCGTGATGGTGCTGTCCCATCTGATCCCGGAGAGTCCGGAGGCGGGCGCGAGCCAGCCGGCTCCGTAGCGCCCACGGCTTTCGCGCGAGGCGCAGCAGACGTGCGTGGAGCAGGGGGAACACGCAGCATTGCTGCGTGAGTGCGCACCTCATGTTCCTTGTCGTCCGGACCGGTCGCTTTCTACCGTGGACACACCCCTGATGACACCGCGTGGAAGCGGAGGCACCCCTCTGTGACCGACACCCGTGTGCCGTCCCGACGGCGCTACCTCGTCTGCGATCCCGGACATTTCGCCGTGCGGTACGCGATCAACCCCTGGATGCGTCCCGACCCTCCCGTCGACCTCGCCCTGGCCCAGCGGCAGTGGCACACGCTGGTCGACGTCTACCGCGCCCACGGTCATACCGTGGAGAGCGTGAAACCGGTACCCGGCCTGCCCGACATGGTGTTCGCCGCGAACGCGGCGGCCGTCGTCGGGGGCCGTGTCCTCGGCTCCCTGTTCCTGGCGCCCGAGCGGCGCCCCGAGTCCGTGCCGTACGAGACCTGGTTCAAGGCGGAGGGCTTCGACGTCCACCGTCCCGAGTCGGTGTGCGAGGGCGAGGGCGACCTGGTTGCGGCCGGGCGCTGGATCCTCGCCGGCACCGGTTTCCGCACCACCCGCGAGGCGCATCACGAGGCGCAGGAGTTCTTCGGGGTGCCCGTGATCGGCCTGACGCTGGTCGATCCGTACTTCTACCACCTGGACACGGCACTGTTCGCACTGGACGAGGAGAACATCGCGTACTACCCGGAGGCGTTCTCGCCGGGGAGCCGCGAGGTGCTGGCCCGGCTGTATCCGGACGCGGTGACCGCGACCCGCGAGGACGCGATGGCCTTCGGTCTGAACTCCGTCTCCGACGGACGTCATGTGTTCGTCTCACCGGGGGCGACGGCCCTTGCCGCGCGGCTCGCCGAGCGCGGTTACGTTCCCGTTCCCGTCGACCTGTCCGAGTTCCACAAGGCAGGCGGCGGGATCAAGTGCTGCACTCAGGAGATCCGCTCATGACCGCTGCCGCCCGTACCCGTTCGTCCGCCGAGCTGATCGGTGCGGAGGAGCCGGTCCTCGCGCACAACTACCACCCGCTGCCCGTGGTCGTCGCCCGCGCGCAGGGCGCGTGGGTGGAGGACGTGGAGGGCCGCCGCTACCTCGACATGCTGGCCGGCTACTCGGCGCTCAACTTCGGCCACCGCCATCCCGCGCTGACCGAGGCGGCGCACCGCCAGCTGGACCGGCTCACGCTGACCTCGCGTGCCTTCCACAACGACCGGCTCGCCGAGTTCGCCGAGCGGCTGGCCGCGCTGACCGGGCTGGACATGGTGCTGCCCATGAACACCGGCGCGGAGGCGGTGGAGAGCGCGGTGAAGGTGGCCCGCAAGTGGGCCTACGACGTGAAGGGCGTCCCGGCCGGCAAGGCGACGATCGTGGTCGCCGCGGACAACTTCCACGGCCGGACGACGACCATCGTCAGCTTCTCGACGGACGAGACCGCCCGCGCCGGCTTCGGGCCCTTCACCCCGGGCTTCCGGGTCGTCCCGTACAACGACCTGGCGGCGCTGGAGGCGGCGGTCGACGAGACGACGGCCGCGGTGCTGATCGAGCCGATCCAGGGCGAGGCGGGGGTGAACATCCCCGACGACGGCTATCTGGCGGGCGTACGGGGGCTGACGCGCCGCGCGGGGTGCCTGTTCGTCGCGGACGAGATCCAGTCGGGACTCGGCCGTACGGGACACACGCTGGCCGTGGACCACGAGTCGGTCGTCCCGGACATGGTGCTGCTCGGCAAGGCGCTGGGCGGCGGCATCGTCCCGGTGTCGGCGGTGGTGGCCCGGCGCGAGGTGCTCGGGGTGCTGCACCCCGGGGAGCACGGCTCGACGTTCGGCGGCAATCCGCTGGCCGCGGCCGTCGGCACGGCGGTGGTGGAACTTCTGGAGACGGGCGAGTTCCAGCGCCGGGCGGCGGAACTTGGCGTGGTGCTGCGCGGCGGGCTGGAATCGCTGGTCGGCCGGGGCGTCGTGGGTTTCCGCTCGCGCGGGCTGTGGGCGGGTGTCGACGTCGACCCGGCGCTCGGCACCGGCCGTGAGGTCGGTGAGCGGCTGATGCGGGAGGGAATCCTGGTCAAGGACACCCACGGGTCCACCATCCGGCTGGCCCCGCCGCTCACCATCCGGGGCGAGGAACTCCAAGACGCGCTGGAAACGCTGGGGAAGGTGTTGGGCCAGGGCCGCTGACCCGGTCGGCCCGTTCCCCGCCCGGGGAGGCGGGGAGCGGGCCGAGGGGCGGTCGGCCCGCCCGGTCCGCCCGGCCCGCTCCCCGTCCGTCCGGCTGTTTTCACCGGTCCCCATCTTCACCCGGGAAGCCCGCTGCCCGGTTCCCGGGTGAAGATGGGGACAAGAGGTGGTAGACCACTCGCAGCGACAGAGAGGTCGGCCGTGGGCGGACACGTGGGCAAACACGGGGAGCAGGACGTTGCCCGGCAGCGGTTCGACGTGGCCGACGCCGCTCCCCTGCTGCTCGATCCGCAGGGTGTGGTGACGAACTGGACCGGTCCGGCCGAGCGGCTGCTGGGGTACACGGCGGCCGAGGCGGTGGGCGGGAAGCTGTCCGATCTGCTGACCGCCCAGGACGCCGAGCGGGTGCCGGATCTGGTCGGGCGCTGCCGGTCCGACGACGGCTGGGCCGGCCTGATGACGGCCCGGCACCGGGACGGACACGCGGTCCCCCTCATGGTCAGGGTGCTGCGGACCGTGGAGCCGCGTGGCCGCTCGTCCCTGCTGGTGCTGCTGTCGGAGCTGGCCGGCTCCTCCGGCTGGGACATGAGCCGCACGATGCTGGAGCAGATGGTCTCCGGATCGGCGATCGGGCTCGCGATCGTGGACACGGACCTGCGGTTCGTGTGGTCGAACACCGCGCTCGAGCAGTTCGGCGGCGGTCCCGCGCAGCGGCGGCTGGGCCTGCGGTTCGCCGATGTCCAGCCCGGACTGGACGCCGAGGCCGTCGAGGCGCGGATGCGTTACGTCCTGGAGACCGGCGAGTCGGTGGTCGGCTTCGAACACGTCGGTCAGGCCCGTTCGGCGCCGCTGCGGGAAACCGCGCACATGCTGTCGTTCACCCGGCTCGACGACGACCGGGGCCACCCGATGGGCGTCTACTACAGCGTCGTCGACATCACCGACCGGCACCGCGCGCGCCGGCGCCTCGCGCTGCTCGACCGGGCCGGCCGGCACATCGGCCGCACCCTGGACGTCATGCACACCGCGCAGGAGCTGGCCGACGTCGCCGTCCCGGACCTCGCGGACTTCGTGACCGTGGACCTTCTCGAGACGGTGCTGCGGGGCGCCGAGCTCCCACCGGGACCGCTCACGGAGACGGACAGGGTGCCGCTGCTCCGCGCGGGCCACCGGTCCGTGTACGAGGATCTGCCGCGCACGGTCCGGGACATCGGCGTGCCGGTCTCCTATCTGCCCGGTTCACCGCCGGTCCGCTGCCTGACCACGGGCAGGACCTGGCGTCAGGAGCAGCTCGACCCGCTCGCCCTGGGATGGATCGAGAGCAGGCCCGGCCGCCGGGCGGCCACGTTCCTGGAGCTGGGGCTGCAGAGTGTGATGATCGTGCCGATCCGTGCCCGGGGTGTCACCCTGGGCATCACCGGGTTCTTCCGGCGCCGCCGGGACCCCTTCGGTGAGGACGACACGAACCTCGCCGAGGACCTCGTCTCGCGCGCCGCCGTCTGTGTGGACAACGCCCGGCGCTACACCAGGGAGCGGAACGCGGCGCTCGTGCTGCAGCGCAGCCTGCTGCCCCACCGGCTCCCGGAGCAGGACGCCGTCGAGGTGGCCGCGTGCTACCGCCCGGCCGACGAACTGACCGGTCTGGGCGGCGACTGGTACGACCTGATCCCGCTGTCGGGGGCCCGTGTCGCCCTCGTCGTCGGCGAGGTCCCCGGGCACGGCATCGACGCCGCCGCCGCGATGGGCCGGCTGCGGACCGCCGTACGGACCCTGGCCGCGCTGGATCTGCCCCCCGAGGAGGTACTGGGGCATCTGGACGACCTGGTGTCGCAGTCGGCGTGCGAGGGGGAGAGCGAGCCTGCGGCGGCCTACGGCCAGCCCGTGGGGTCCGGTTGCCTGTACATCGTCTACGACCCGGTCGACGGGCGGTGCGCGATGGCCGCCGCGGGCCATCCCGCGCCCGTCCTGGTGGCGCCCGACGGCTCGGTGGGCTTCGTCGAACTGCCGGCGGGGCCTGCGCTCGGCGTGGGCGGTCCGCCGTTCGAGGCGGTGGAGCTGACCCTGACGGAGGGCAGCACGGTCGTCCTGCACACCGACGGTCTGCTGGCCGGTGTCCCCGGCAGGAACGGAACCGGGGACGCCGACCCCGGCCGGGAGCGGCTGCGGCAGGCGCTGCAAGCGGCTCCGGATTCCCTGGACCAGCGGTGCCGGGCCGTGGTGGACGCCTTGGTACCCACCCGCCCGTACGACGACGTGGCCATGCTGCTGGCCCGTACCCGGCTCCTGGACGCCGGCCAGGTGGCGGTCTGGGACCTGCCGGCGGATCCGGCCGTGGTGGCCGAGGCCCGCAGAACGGCCACCCGGCAGCTGGGCCGCTGGGGTCTGGACGAGCTGGTCTTCACCGCGGAGCTGGTGGTCAGCGAACTGGTCACCAACGCCATCCGGCACGCCGCCGGCCCCGTCCGGCTGCGGTTGATCCGGGAGCGGGCACTGGTCTGCGAGGTGTTCGACGGCGGGGCGACCACGCCCCATCTGCGTCATCCCCGCGCCATGGACGAGGGCGGGCGCGGGCTGTTGCTGGTCTCGCAGCTCGCCCAGCGGTGGGGCACCCGTTTCGTTCCCGACGGGAAGGTCATCTGGGCCGAGATGTCGCTGACCGGCCCGGACGACCTCCCCGTCGATTGACGCCGCCGGCATCGCACGCCTCCCGAGCGACCACCTCACTCTGCCCATTTCGCCCACTATGTGAAAAACTGACGCCATTCCGGCGCAGAGGCAGTGGTCATGACACAAACGGCGATCGACTACGCGGCGGTGTACCGGGCCCTGCCCGGCATGGTGGCGATCCTCACCCCGGGTCTCGTGTACGCGGACGTCAACGAGGCCTTCGCCGAGGGGATCGGGAGGTGCCGTGAGGAACTGCTGGGCCGCTACATGTTCGACGTCTTCCCGGAGAACCCGGACAATCCCGACTCCTCCGGTGCGCGCAACCTGCACGCCTCGCTGCTGCGCGTCGTGGCCACCGGCGAGCGCGACGCCTTGGCCCTGCAGCGCTACGACGTGGAGAGCCGGGAGTACCCCGGCGAGTGGGAGGAGCGCTACTGGAGCCCGGTGAACACGCCGGTGCTGGGCAGCGACGGCAGTGTGGTCCTGGTCGTGCACCGGATCGAGGAGGTCACCGAGCTGATGCGGGCCCGCCACCGTGCCGGCGTCGACCAGGGCCGGGCCCTGGAGGCCGAGCTGTACACACGCGCCCGCGAACTGCAGGAGCTCAACAACCGCCTGCGCCAGGCGCACGCCCGGGAGCGGCAGGTGGCGCTGGTGCTGCAGGAAGCGATGCTGCCCGCCCCTCGGCAGGTGGGCCACCATCGGGCCGCCGTGCGCTACCGGCCCGCGGTGGGCTCGCTCAACGTCTGCGGGGACTGGTACGACCTGGTCGACCTGGTGGGCGGCCACCGCATCGGCGTGTCCGTGGGTGACGTGGTCGGGCACGGGCTCGAGGCGGCCGGGGTCATGGGCCAGCTGCGCAGCGCGCTCACCGCCGCCTCGCGGGTCGCGGCGGGGCCCGCCGAGGCCCTGGACGTCGTGGGGCGCTACGCGCACGTGGTCGACGGCGCCGAGTCCGCGACCGTGGTCACCACCTTCGTCGACTTCGACCGGCACACCATCGCGTACAGCAGCGCCGGCCATCTCCCACCCGTGCTGGTCCACCGCGACGGGCGGGTGGAGTTCCTCGACCGGGCCACCGATCCCCCGCTCGACGCCCTCCCCGAACCGGCCCCGAGGCCCGAGGCGACGACCACGTTCACGCCGGGGTCGACCCTTGTGCTCTACACCGACGGTCTGGTCGAACGGCGCCGGGAGGACATCGACGCCGGACTGTTGCGCCTCTCCGAGTCGCTGCGCCGCCACCGGGCGCGGGATCCGGAGTCGCTGGCGGACACCGTGCTGCTGGAGCTGCTGCCGCCCGGCGGCGCCACCGACGACACCGCGCTGATCGTCGTCCGCCTGTGACGGTTCGCGGCCCCGCGTTCACGCCGCCCGGCGCGTGCGGTGACGGTTCGCGTCGCGTCCGGCAGGGACGGTTCAGCCGGTGGTGGGCCTGTGCCGTCGAGCCGGGTCAGCCGGTCCGCGTTGCGCCGGTCCTCCTCGTCCCGGCCGGCCACCGGGGCGAACCGGGCGTCGAGGAATCCCCCTCAGCCGCGGCTCGGACGTGAGCCGCAGCCCGAACGCCGGCACGTTGGCGTCGTTCCAGCGGCGCGCGCCGTCCGCCGTGCAGGCGTCCGTGCACAGGGCTGCCCCTGCGCCCGGAACCCTGTTGGCCGCGATCGAGGCACCCGTGCCGGTCCAGCAGCACACCACCGCCTGGTCCGCGGTCCCGTCGGCGACGTCGCGGGCGGCCGCCTCGGAGCAGAAAGCCCACCGCGCAGCGCTTCCGGGACTCGGGGCACCGTGCACGCGCACCTCGTGGCCGTGCTCGCGCAGTTCGGCGAGCAGGGCGCGGGCCGCGGGTCCGTCCATGTCGGAGGAGACGGAGATCCGCATGGTAGGGAGCCGGTTGGGGTCTCCCCTGCTCGAGCGAAGCCGGGAGCTTGGGGAAGGAGCCCGCTCGGGGCACTCCGCCCGTGAAGCGGGCCGGGCGGGCACCGCGGCGGCACACGGCCTCACCGGCCCGTGCGCCGACGGGTGTTCAGCCACCCTGCGGGTTCCGTCCGGCCCGCTCCCCTGACTGCTCCCGGACCTGTCGCACATGGTGCCGGACGGTCCCGCCCCGACCTACACTGACAACCCCCACGACGTGCCGGTTGACCTGCTGCAACACGCCGCTGGGCCCGTCCGACGGAGTCGAGGAGCGCGCCCCTTGTTCTACTACCTGCTGAAATATGTACTGCTGGGCCCGCTGCTGAGACTGGTCTTCCGGCCTCGAATAGAGGGCCTGGACCATGTGCCGTCGTCCGGTGCCGGCATCGTCGCCGGCAACCATCTGTCGTTCTCGGACCACTTCCTGATGCCCGCGATCCTCAAACGGCGTATCACGTTCCTCGCCAAGGCCGAGTACTTCACCGGCCCGGGCATCAAGGGCCGGCTGACGGCGTTCTTCTTCCACAGCGCGGGCCAGATCCCGGTCGACCGTTCAGGGAAGGACGCAGGCCAGGCCGCGATCCGGGAGGGCCTCGGGGTGCTGGGCAAGGGGGAGTTGCTCGGCATCTACCCGGAGGGCACGCGGTCGCACGACGGGCGCCTGTACAAGGGCAAGGTCGGGGTCGCGAAGATGGCCCTCACGGCCGGCGTCCCGGTGATTCCCTGCGCGATGATCGGCACCTTCGAGGCGCAGCCGCCCGGCAAGGTCGTCCCCCGCATCCATCCCGTGGCGATCCGCTTCGGCAAGCCCCTCGACTTCTCCCGCTACGAAGGCATGGAGGACGAGCGGGCGGTCCTGCGCGCCGTCACCGACGAGATCATGTACGCCATTCTGACGCTGTCCGGGCAGGAGTACGTCGACCAGTACGCGGCCGTCGCCAAGGCGGAGGAGGACGAGCGCAGGGCGCAGGAGAAGCGCCGGTTCCCGCGGCTGCCGCGGAGCTGAACCGCCCGTCGGACGGGCCGAGCAGGCCGGCGGCGTCGTGAGCACATGAGCGACCCGTGAGTGGGGGGGGGCGGGGTCCAACGGCCGCCCCCCCGGGTGGTCCACCCCGGGGCAGGGGGCAGGGTGTCCAACCACCTGGCGGTCCCCCGGGGGTGCGGCGCGGTGCCGCCGCGCTGCTGTTAGGGGGGGGGGTCAG
>NZ_JBHXQZ010000002.1:106146-162894 GCF_042717095.1 Streptomyces sp. NPDC058632
GGGTTGCTGCCCGCCGGGGGGTGGGGGGCGTGGGGGGGGGGGGGGCGTTGCCCATTGGCCCCCCCGGGGGGGGGGGGGGGGCGTTTCAAGCGGCCCCCCCCCACTGTTCGTCCACCGGGCCTCAGGTCTCAGGGTCTCCTACGACGTGGCTGTCCCGCGGTGTTCCGCGGCGATGCCGAAGCGCTGCTGTTCGCGGGGAGCGGACGCGGCCGCCCCGTGGACACCGGCCACCGTGCTGACCACCTGCTCGTCGGCGGGTTCCCGGCCCTCGTCGAGTTCCTGGAGCTGGTCGAGTCGTCGCAGGTCATCGGCGGACACGAGGGCGACGAGGGGCTTTCCGTGCCGGGTCACGACGACGCGCTCACCGCCGTACACCACGCGGTTGATCAGGTCGGCGAGCTCAGCCCTCGCTTGCGTCACCGGAATCTCGTAGGCCATATCCCCATCATAACGTCACGTACATCCTGTACATTTTTTACAGAGAGCCGCCATGAGGAGGGGCCCATGACCCGACCACTCGCCCGCCACGTCCTGCCCGGGTTCACCGACCACACGGCGTCCGGGCACCGGCCCACGGATCCGTACGCCAAGCTGATGGAGCAGCGGATCGTCCTCCTGGGGACGCCGATCGACGAGACCTCCGCGAACGACCTGATCGTCCAGTTCGCGCACCTGGAGCACCGGGCCCCCGACCGGGACATCTCCCTCTACGTCAACTCTCCCGGCGGCTCCTTCCACGCCATGTCGGCGGTCTACGACACCCTGTCCTTCGTCACCTGCGAGGTGGAGACGGTCTGCCTGGGCCGGGCGGACGGGACGGCCGCGCTGCTGCTGGCCGCGGGGACACCGGGGAAGCGGTACGTCCTGCCGGGGGCGAGGCTGGTGCTCCGTCAGCCGGTACCGCCGGAGACCGTGGAGGGAAACGCGAGCGATCTCGCCGCCCGCGCGGAGGAACTGTCGCGGGTCCGCGGCCGGATCGAGGAGATCCTGGTCCGGCACACCCGCCGCACCCCGGAGCAGGCACGGTCGGACATAGAGCGGGACACCGTCCTCGACGCGCGGGCGGCGGTGGAGTACGGCCTCGCGGACCGGATCCTGACCGACCGCGAGGGCCGCCTCCCCACGTCCGGCGCGAGGTGAGCCACCGATGCTGCCACCCGAACTGCCACCGCTGCCCGCGCTGACCCGCGCCGAGGCCGAGTTGATCGACCGCTATCTCGAGGCCGTCGACCTGCTCGGCCGGATCAACCCTGCCCGCGACGGCGATACCTACCGCGGACTGCGCGCCGCACAGGCACTGGTCGGCAAGGCCGTCGCACTGCGCGACGCGCTGACCGTCATGCACCGGCGCGGCGAGACCGAACTGCACGCCGCCACGCTGGCCCGGGCCCTGCGGGTACTGGACGGCGACCGGCGCACGGCCCGGGTCACGCTGCCGCCGGGCTCCGGCAGTTGACGCCCGTACCGGTCCACCCGCGGTCGGCGTCGGCAACACGTCCGCACCTGAGCCGAAACGGACCAAGGGGGGTACCACCAACCGGCGTATACGAACCACTTCTTTTCGGGCCGTCACAGTTGCGCACCACGCGTGGCCGCGTACCGGAACAGGTCATTCCGATGCTGGTCCGGGACTCCTCGGCATTCCGGACGGCAGCCCGGACAGGGGGCTGTCCACTCGAACGGATGAGTGGTGAGTAACAACACAAACCCCCGGTTCCGTTGGGATTTCGGGCCGAGGGTTGCCAAGATCGCTCACTGACGACAAGACCCCGCCACCGCGGCGGGGCGATCCGGGCGGACGCCGAGTCCTGCCGCCGCCCGGATGACCGGTCGACAGGAGTGGATCGGCAGGAGTGGAGGACCCGAGCATGACGGGTCGCCGGAACGGGAGTTCGACTTCCGTGCCGAGCAGCCCTTGGGGTGAAGCCGCACTCGTGCGGCCGGGCAACTTCGCCAGCCCGAATCCGACAGGTCATCCTTCACAGGCGGCTGACGAAGGGTTGCGCATGACCGCGCTCAATCGTGTCCCGTCCCTCATGGCCAGGGCCGGCACGGCCTCGGCCCTCACCCTCGCCGCCGTGGGCGGCTCGATCGTCCTCCCGGGCACCGCCTCGGAGGCGGCGGCCGCGACCACGGCCACCAAGGCTCTCCAGATCGCGGCGTCCAAGAAGGGCGCGCCCTACCGCTGGGGCGCCACCGGACCGAGCCGCTTCGACTGCTCCGGACTGACCCTCTACTCGTTCAAGAAGGCGGGCAAGGCACTGCCCCGTACTGCGGCCCAGCAGTACAACAAGACCCGCCACATCTCCGCCTCGAGCCGCAAGGCGGGGGACCTGGTCTTCTTCCATTCGGGCCAGAACGTCTACCACGTGGGCATCTACGCGGGCCAGGGCAAGCTCTGGCACGCCCCGAAGACCGGGGATGTGGTGCGCCTGCAGAAGATCTGGACCCACAGCGTCTGGTACGGCCGGGTGAAGTGATCCGCGAGGGCGGCGGTACCCCCTGCCGCCGCCCCGCCGGACACGCCGGACGACGCCCGGAGAACACACGGTGTGGCGGCTCGAGAATCTGCGCATCGTCCGAACGGCCGAGCAGGCCCCCTTCTCGGCCCTTCTCCCGGCCCTCCTTTCGATTCTCTCCCTCCGCTCGCCCGCGTTCCTGCCGCGGACCCCTACGGTTCCTGCTGTCCTGCCGCCTCGACCGCCGTGACCGGTTCGGCGGGAACGGTCCACGGGAGGACGACGGAGACGGTCTTTCCCCCCTCTCCGGTGGGGCGGACCCTCATCCTGCCTCCGCACTCCACGGTCAGCCAGCGGATGATGACCAGCCCTCGGCCGTTGTCCTGCTGGACCGCGGCGGGGAGCCGTTTGGGGAACCTCGGGTGGCTGTCGGTGACCCCGATGCACAGCTGGTCGTCACGGTCGAGGGCGATGTCCACGGTGAACGTGGGCGACTGCCCCAGGGTGTGCTGCACGGCGTTGGTCACGAGTTCGGACACGATCAGCCGGATGGTGTCGGACACTTCCGTGTCTTCCGGCATGCCCCACTCCGCCAGCGTGCCCACCACATGGGCGCGGGCCGCGGAGACCGAGGCAGGATCGCTCGGCAGAGTGATGGACGCTTCCAGATGGTCTGCCATGGCGATGTCGTCCCTTTCCACGGGACCGCAGTCCGGCACGGAGCGGCTGATTCGAGTACGGTCCCGCACTGGTGCTTCGTCGTCAGACTGCCATCACCACAGGGCGTCGGCGACGATACGGCCAAGATATGCATATATCTGTCGCTCAAAGCGGTGAACTCTGCGACGGGAGACCGTATGCGGGCGGCCCGGAGGGAGTAAGGGGGAAACCATGCAACACGGTCCTGCGGTACGCCGCCGGAAACTGGGCGCCGAACTGCGCTCGCTGCGCACATCGGCGGGTTTCACCAGTGGTGAGGCGGCCCGGCTGGTGGGCTGGCACCAGTCGAAGGTGAGCCGGATCGAGACGGGCACGAGCGGGGTGAAACCGGCCGATGTGCGGTTACTGCTCGATGCCTACGGCCTGACCGACCTTCAGTTACGGGAGTTGCTGCTGGTGTTGGCGGGATCCGACGACAGCAGCGGACGACACCATTGGTGGCATGCGTACCGGGGTGTACTCCCGCCCACCTACCGGGACTTCATCAGTCTGGAGTCCCAGGCCGGCGCGATGCGCACGCTGGAGACCACCGTGGTTCCCGGGCTGCTGCAGACGCCCGAGTACGCGCGGGCCGTGACGGAGGCGGCGCTGGAGGGCGCTTCGGAGGAGCGGCTGGACACGCTGGTGGAGGTGCGACTGGCCCGGCAGGACGTCCTGCGGGCCGACCCGCCGCTGGAGTTCAGCGCGGTCCTGGACGAGGCGGTGCTGCGTCGGCAGGTCGGCGGCCCCGGCGTCATGATCCGCCAGCTGGAACGGCTCGTGGAGGCGGCACGCCTTCCCCAAGTGCGGCTTCAAGTACTGCCGTTCACTGCCGGGGCGCACATCGGCGTCACCGGCCCTTTCGTAATCTTCTCATTTTCGCGCACTTCTGATCTGGATGTTGTAGTTCTCGACCACTTGACGAGTAGCCTCTATCTGGAGCGGAAAGAAGACCTCCGGGTGTACTCGGAGGCTTTCAACGCCCTTTCGGTCCACGCCCTTTCACCCGAGGACTCGTTGGATTTCATCGCCGGGACAGCTGCCGGCGTGTAAGGAGGCACGATGCCCGTACCGCCTCGGACCCTTTCCCCCAGCACCGGCCTGCACGGTGTGCGGTGGCTGCGCAGCAGCTACAGCACGGGCGCGAACAACTGCGTCGAGACGGCCCGGCCCGCCACCGGCCCCGGTGCCGGACTGCTCGCTGTACGCGACTCCAAGGATCCGGACGGACCCGCGCTGCTCGTCTCCCCCGGGAGCTGGGCGGAGTTCGTGGCCGCGGTTCACTGACCTGCCGGTCCTCCGGCGCCCACTCGCACTCGACCGTCCGTCATCGGGCGACTCACGGCCGTGCCTCGCCGACTCATGGCCGCGTCTCGCCGATCACCTGTACAGCGCGTTCGATCTCGGTCCCGGACAGGTCCGCGCGGGCGGTCAGTCTGAGCCGTGAGATGCCGTCGGGCACGGAAGGAGGACGGAAGCAGCCCACGGACAGGCCGGCCGCCCGGCAGTCGGCCGCCCATCGCACGGCCTGCTCCGGGGACGGGGCCCGCACGGAGACGACCGCGGCGTCGGGGCGTACGGCGTCGAGACCCGCGGCCGTCAGCCGGTGGTGCAGGTCGCGCGCCACCGCGCCCGCCCGCGCCGCGCGCCCGGGTTCACGGCGCAGCAGCCGCAGGGCGGAGAGCGCGGCGCCCGCGGCCGCCGGGGCGAGGCCCGTGTCGAAGATGAACGTCCGGGCCGTGTTGACCAGGTGCTCGACGACCCGTGCCGGGCCGAGCACGGCTCCGCCCTGGCTGCCGAGCGACTTGGACAGCGTGAGCGTCACCACGACGTCCTCGGCGCCGGCGAGCCCCGCCGCGTGCGGGGCACCGCGTCCGCCGTCGCCGAGCACCCCGAGGCCGTGGGCGTCGTCGAGCACCAGTCCCGCGCCGTGTTCACGGCACGCCCCCGCCAGCGCGGCGAGCGGGGCCGCGTCCCCGTCGACCGAGAAGACCGTGTCGGACACGGCCACGGCGGCTCCGTCGTGCCCGCTCAGCGCCTTGCGCGCGGCGTCGGGGTCGGCGTGCGCCACGACCTGCGTCCTGCCCCGGGCCAGCCGGCAGCCGTCGATCAGGGAGGCGTGGTTGCCCGTGTCGGACACGATCAGCGAACCGTGCGGGGCCAGCGCGGTGACGGCGGCGAGGTTGGCCGCGTAGCCGGAGGAGAGGACGAGGGCCGCCTCGAAGCCGCAGAAGTCGGCCAGTTCGCCTTCCAGCTCGGTGTGCAGCTCGGTGGTGCCGGTGACGAGCCGGGACCCGGTGGCCCCGCCGCCCCAGGTCCGCGCCGCCCGCGCCGCGCCCTCGGCCACTTCCGGGTGCCGGGCCAGGCCCAGGTAGTCGTTGCTCGCCAGATCGAGGAGCGGTGCGCCGGCGGCCCGCGGGCGCAGGGTCCGTACGAGTCCGGCCCGGCGGCGCAGCTTTGCCTGCTCGTCGATCCAGCCGAACGCCATGGGTCCTCCGGTGCTTTTGTAGGCAGTGAACAGACAGTAGCGGGACGGTCGGCGGACCACTGTGTGGCCATGCCCACAGCCGGCAGCGCCTCTGTTGTACGAACCCTCCTTGGCCGGGGCGGCCGAATAGGACAGGATCGGCTCCCATGGATCTGCTGAACACGCTGGTGGACAAGGGGCTTCGGCGCGAGACGCCGACCCGTGGGGAAGCGCTGGCCGTCCTCGGGACGTCCGACGACGATCTGCTCGACGTGGTGGCCGCGGCCGGGAGGGTGCGGCGGCACTGGTTCGGGCGGCGGGTGAAACTCAACTATCTGGTCAACCTCAAGTCCGGCCTGTGCCCGGAGGACTGCTCCTACTGCTCCCAGCGGCTCGGCTCGAAGGCCGGCATCCTGAAGTACACCTGGCTCAAGCCCGAGCAGGCCTCGGACGCGGCCGCGGCCGGGCTGGCGGGCGGCGCCAAGCGGGTGTGCCTGGTGGCCAGCGGCCGCGGTCCGACCGACCGTGACCTGGACCGTGTCTCCGACACCATCAAGGCGATCAAGGCGGGCAACGAGGGCGTCGAGGTGTGCGCCTGCCTCGGACTGCTCTCCGAGGGCCAGGCGGAGCGGCTGCGCGAGGCGGGCGCGGACGCCTACAACCACAACCTCAACACCTCCGAGGCCGCCTACGGGGACATCACCACCACGCACACGTACGCCGACCGCGTGGACACCGTGCAGAAGGCGCACGCGGCCGGTCTGTCCGCATGCTCCGGGCTGATCGCCGGCATGGGTGAGAGCGACGCGGACCTGGTCGACGTGGTCTTCGCGCTGCGCGAACTGGACCCGGACTCGGTGCCGGTGAACTTCCTGATCCCGTTCGAGGGCACACCACTCGCGAAGGAGTGGAACCTCAGCCCGCAGCGGTGCCTCAGGATCCTGGCGATGGTGCGGTTCGTGTGCCCGGACGCCGAGGTGCGGATCGCGGGCGGCCGGGAGGTGCATCTGCGCACGCTGCAGCCGCTCGCGCTGCACCTGGCCAACTCGATCTTCCTCGGGGACTACCTCACCAGCGAGGGCCAGGCGGGCCGGGCCGACCTGGAGATGATCGCGGACGCCGGGTTCGAGGTGGAGGGCACCGACCGCGTGACACTGCCCGAACACCGCACGGGCGCGGGCGGGGCGCACGACGGGGGTGGCGGGTGCGGGGCGCACGAGGGCGGTGGCGGGTGCGGGTCGGCGTCCTCCGGCGCCGGGACGTGCGTGGGTACGGAGGCGGCCGCGGGTCCGGAGACGGTGAGCGAGGGGGCGGGCCGGGCCGACGGGCCGCGTACCGATCTCGTCTCCGTCCGCCGGCGGGGTGCCGGAACGGATCTCGCGCCCAATGCCTGAGCGGTCCGTACCCGAGCTTCTCGAGCTGGACCGGCGGCACGTCTGGCATCCGTACGGGCCCATGCCCGGCCGCGGGGAACCGCTCGTCGTGGAGTCGGCGAGCGGGGTACGGCTGCGGCTCGCCGACGGCTCGGGCGAGCTGGTCGACGGGATGTCGTCCTGGTGGTCGGCGATCCACGGCTACAACCACCCGGTGCTGAACAAGGCCGCGCGCGACCAGCTCGGGCGGATGAGCCATGTGATGTTCGGCGGGCTCACGCACGAGCCCGCCGTCCGGCTGGCGAAGCTCCTCGTCGACATGTCACCCGACGGCCTCGAACATGTCTTCCTCGCCGACTCGGGCTCGGTGTCGGTCGAGGTGGCCGTCAAGATGTGCCTGCAGTACTGGCGTTCGCTCGGACGGCCCGAGAAGCGGCGGCTGCTGACCTGGCGGGGCGGCTACCACGGCGACACCTGGCAGCCGATGTCGGTCTGCGATCCCGAGGGCGGGATGCACGAGCTGTGGACCGGGGTGCTCCCGGAGCAGGTGTTCGCAAAGGCCCCGCCTGCCGAGTACGAGGAGTCGTACGCCGAGCACCTGCGGGAGCTGATCGGGCGGCACGCCGGCGAACTGGCGGCCGTGATCGTCGAGCCCGTGGTGCAGGGCGCGGGCGGCATGCGCTTCCACTCCCCCGCGTATCTGCGGGTGCTGCGCGAAGCGTGCGACGCACACGACGTGCTGCTGGTGTTCGACGAGATCGCGACCGGGTTCGGGCGTACGGGCGCGCTGTTCGCGGCCGGGCACGCGGCGGTGGCGCCGGACGTGATGTGCGTGGGCAAGGCGTTGACCGGCGGCTATCTGACCATGGCGGCGACGCTGTGCACCGCGCGGGTCGCCGACGGCATCTCGCGCGGCGACGTACCGGTCCTGGCGCACGGTCCGACGTTCATGGGCAATCCGCTGGCGGCGGCCGTGGCCTGCGCCTCGATCGAGCTGCTGCTCGGGCAGGACTGGCTCGCGGAGGTCAAGCGCATCGAGTCGGGCCTGCGGGACGGGCTGGCGCCCGCGGCCTGCCTGCCGGGCGTCCGCGACGTGCGGGTCCTCGGCGCCATCGGCGTCGTCCGGCTCGATCACTCCGTGGACATGGAGGCGGCCACGCGCGCGGCGGTGCGCCGGGGCGTGTGGCTGCGGCCGTTCCGCGATCTGATCTACACCATGCCGCCGTACGTCACCGGCGACACGGACGTGGCCCGGATCGCGGACGCGGTGTGCGCGGCGGCCGAGGAGGGATGACATGCCGGTACTGGTGATCACGGGCACGGGCACCGAGGTCGGAAAAACGGTGGTGACGGCCGCGGTCGCCGCGACGGCGCTCGGGGCCGGCCGGTCGGTGGCCGTGCTGAAGGCGGCACAGACCGGGGTGCGGCCGGACGAACCCGGGGACGCCGAGGAGGTCGCGCGGCTCGCCGGAGCCGTCACGGCCGCCGAACTCGCCCGGTATCCCGACCCGCTGGCGCCCGCCACCGCCGCCCGCCGGGCGGGCCGGGCGCCGGTGCGTCCGCACGACGTGGCCGAGACCGCCGTCAAACTGGCCACCGAGCACGATCTGGTGCTGGTGGAGGGCGCGGGCGGGCTGCTCGTGCGGTTCGACGAGGAGGGCGGGACGCTGGCGGACGCGGCGGCACTGCTGTCGGCGCCGGTGCTGGTGGTGGCGGCGCCGGGTCTCGGCACCCTGAACGTCACGGAGCTGACGACCCGTGAACTGCGCTCGCGCGGGCTCGACCCCGCGGGTGTGGTGATCGGCAGCTGGCCCGCGGAGCCCGGTCTGGCCGAGCGCTGCAACCTGCGGGACCTGCCGGACGTGACGGGGGTGCCGCTGCTGGGCGCGGTACCGGCCGGCGCGGCGGCCCTCGCCCCGGCCGGCTTCCGGACGTCGGCGCCCGGATGGCTGGCGGCGCGGCTGGACGGCACGTGGGACACGGCGGCGTTCCTGGGGCGGGAGACCGGCTGATCTCCCGCGCGGGCCCTGTGGTCCGGGCACCGGTGCCCGGACCCGTGGTGCGGCGGTCCGGTGCTCCCTCGCACCGGCGGCCCCGGGCCCCGGTGCGAGGGGTGCGCGGAGTCCTCACGGGGGACAATCACGGCAGGGCCCCGGTCGGCCCCGGGGCCCGTCCTGCGGGAAGCGGGCCCCTCGTGAGCCGCCCCGGCTCCCGGGTTCGTCCAGACAGGGAGGCACGCATGTCCGCCGGCTCCGCGAAGGTGGCGCGGGATCCCGTGCACCACCCGCTGTTCGCCCGTTGCTACGCCCGGGTCAGTGAGGCCGCCGAGACCCGCGCGGGCATGGCCTCGGTCCGTCGGCGGCTGCTCGGCGGGCTGTCCGGGCGAGTGATCGAGGTCGGCGCGGGCAACGGCCTCAACTTCGCGCACTATCCGGACACCGTCTCGGAGGTCGTCGCCATCGAACCGGAGCGGGTGCTGCGCAGACTCGCCGTGGAGGCCGCCCTGCGCGCCGCCGTCCCGGTGGATGTCGCGCCGGGTGCGGCGGAGGCGCTGCCGGTCAAGAGCGAGGCGTTCGACGCGGCGGTGGTCTCCCTGGTCCTGTGCAGTGTGCGGGACGTGCCGCGGGCGCTCGCGGAGCTCCGGAGGGTGCTGCGACCGGGCGGCGAGGTGCGGTTCTTCGAGCACGGGCGGGGCGGCGGCCGGGTCATGCGCTTCACCCAGCAGGCCCTGGACCGGACGGTGTGGCCGCCGCTGACGGGTGGCTGCCACGTGGCGCGGGAGCCGGTCGGCGCGCTGCGGGAGGCGGGCTTCGAACTCGGCCCGTACCGGCGGATGCTGATGCCGGAGAACGGGCCCGCGCTGCCGACGTCGTACTGCGTGCTGGGCACCGCCTGGCGGCCGTCGAGCAGTGCGGCGACGGAAAGGCGCTGAGCACCGGCTCCGGCTGCTCGCCGGCTCCGGGGCTCCGGCCGCTCACTCGCTCCAGCGGCGCAGCTCGGCGGCGATGTCGTCCACGGAGGCCTCGCCGTTCTTGACCAGCCGGGCCAGGTCGCGGACCTGTTCCGGCGAGGTGACGACCTTCAGCCCGCTGGCGACGAGGTAGGCGTACGCGACGGCGGAGGCGAACAGGGCGTTGGAGCGCTCCAGCGCGGGCACATGGAGCAGCAGCTGGAGCAGAGCGGCGGCGCGGGCGTGCGGGCTGCCGTAGACGGGGACGTCGAATATCTCGGCCTCGTGACGCGCGACGGCGGCGACGAGGGCTCCCCAGTCGGTGACCTGGGGGTCCCCCGGGGTCTGCCGCTCGGCGAGCATCAGCAGCCAGGCGAGGTCGATGCGCAGGTTGTCCAAGGGATCAGCGGCGACCTTCGCGCGGGCCTTCGCGGTCCTCCCCCGCTCGTGGCGTGGCGCGAGCGGGCGCACCTGCGTCGAACTCCTCGGCGAAGACGGTCTCGTACTGCTTCATGAAGTCGGCGGCGGCCTCCACGAAGGTGTGGCCGACCTCACCGGCGTCCTGCCGGACCAGTTCCTCGATGTAGCGGTTGACACTCATCCCGCGGGCCAGGGCGCGTTCCCGCGCCGCTCGGGCAGTGCCCTCGTCCACGCGTACGTTCAGCTGGGTCTTCGCCATACCTTGAAGCTAGCGCGCCGGCGCTAGCACCGGCAAGGGGCGACGGGGCCGAAAAAAGGTGCCCCTTACATCGGAATGGCACGGTTTTGCACTTACGGGGGATATCCGGTGTGGGCGCCATCACACTAGCCTCGGGCGCGGCCACCATGACCGGCACGGCCCGATGTCCACACGGAGGAGGCGGTCTTGTCCACACCCGCTGCGGAGCACGCCCCCGGCCTCGCGTCGGCCGACCCGGTCGCGGCCCGCGCCCGCGGCCTGACGAAGGCGTACGGATCCGGCGAGACGACCGTGCTCGCCCTGGACGCGGTGGACGTGGACATCGTGCGCGGCCGGTTCACGGCGGTGATGGGGCCGTCGGGGTCGGGAAAGTCGACGCTGATGCACTGCCTGGCCGGGCTCGACACCGTCTCGGCCGGACAGGTGTGGCTCGGTGACACCGAGATCACCGGGTTGAAGGACCGTGAGCTGACGCGTCTGCGCCGGGACCGGATCGGGTTCATGTTCCAGTCGTTCAACCTCATCCCGACGCTGAACGCGCTGGAGAACATCACGCTCCCCATGGACATCGCGGGCCGGAAGCCCGACGAGAAGTGGCTGGACCAGGTCATCGACACGCTGGGCCTGCGGGACCGGCTGCGGCACCGGCCGGCGCAGCTGTCCGGCGGCCAGCAGCAGCGCGTGGCCTGTGCGCGGGCGCTGGCCTCCCGGCCCGAGCTGATCTTCGCGGACGAGCCGACCGGCAACCTCGACTCGCGTGCCGGGCTGGAGGTGCTCGGGTTTCTGCGCGAGGCCGTGGACCGGCTGAACCAGACCGTCGTGATGGTCACCCACGATCCGGGCGCCGCCGCCCACTCGGATCTGGTGCTGTTCCTGGCCGACGGGCGGATCGTCGACGAGACGGAGCGGCCCACGGCACAGGCGGTGCTCGACCGGATGAAGCGGTTCGACGTGATCCGCGCCCAGGCCGGCGACGACGGCGGACCGGCACCGGGCGGCACGTTCGGCCTCGCCCCGGAGCCGGCTTCGGGGCGCGCCCCCGATGCCGGCTCCGCCGCCGAGGGTGCCGTGCCCGACGAGCCGGTCCCCGGCAAGGACGGCAAGGACTGAGACCGTGCTGAAGGCGACGCTCAGGAGCTTCCTCGCGCACAAGGGACGGCTGCTGCTGTCCGCGCTGGCTGTCGTCCTGTCCGTGGCGTTCGTCGCGGGCAGCCTGATCTTCTCGGACACCGTCTCCCGTACCTTCGACCGGCTCTTCGCCTCCGCCTCCGCCGATGTGACGGTGTCGCCCCCGGACGGCCTGGAGGCGGCCGTGCCCACCGGCGCGGTCCGGACCGTGCCCGCCTCCCTCGCCGAACGGCTGGCCGGGATCGACGGGGCCGAGTCCGCCCGCCCCGACGTCGAGGTCGGGAACATCACGGTCGTCGACCGCGACAACGAGCCGGTGGGCCCGAGGACCGGCGCGTCCACCCGCGCGGTGGACTGGTACGCCGGCGAACGCAGCGTCGTGGAGCTGACCTCGGGCCGCACCCCGCGCGGTGCCGGGGAGGCCGTACTGGACGCGGACACCGCCGACGCCAAGGACGTGGCGACCGGCGACACCCTGTCGGTGCAGGCTCAGCCGGGCACCTTCCGCGTCGAGATCGTCGGGATCGCCGCCTTCACCGCCACGAACCCCGGCACAGCCCTCCTCTTCCTCGATCCCGAGGTCGCCGCCGCCGAACTGCTGGGCTCCGCGGACCGGGCCACGAGCATCTCGGTCGAGGCTGCGCCGGGCGTGAGTGACGAGGAGCTCGGGCGCCGGGTCACCGAGGCGCTCGGCGCCGGCACCTACCAGGTGGAGACGGCCGACGAGCAGGCCGCGACGGCCGCCGAGGAGCTGGGCGGGTTCCTCGACGTGATCAAGTACGTGATGCTCGGCTTCGCCGGTATCGCGGTGCTCGTCGGCATATTCCTGATCGTCAACACCTTCTCGATGCTGATCGCGCAGCGCACCCGCGAGCTCGGGCTGCTGCGGGCGCTCGGCGCCGACCGGCGTCAGGTGCGCCGCTCGGTGCTCACCGAGGCGGTGCTGCTCGGCCTGACCGGCTCGACGCTGGGCCTCGCGGCCGGCATCGGGCTCGCCTACGGGCTGATCCGGCTGATGAGTGCTTTCGGCATGAACCTGAAGACCACGGAGATGGTCATCGGATGGGTCACACCCCTCACGGCGTACGTGGTCGGGGTCGGGGTCACCTTCGTGGCGGCGTACCTGCCGGCCCGCCGCGCGGCGGCCGTGTCTCCCATGGCCGCCCTCGCCGATGCCGAGATCGCCGGGGTGGGCCGGCCGTTGCGGACCCGCGCGGTGGTGGGTTCCGTGGTCGGGTCGCTCGGCGCGGCCGCCCTCGTGGGCTGCGCCGTCTCCACCGAAACGGGGTCGGCGGCGTCCCTGCTGGGGCTCGGGGTCGTCCTCACCCTGATCGCGACGGTCGTCGCCGGTCCGTTGCTGGTGCGGCCGGTGATCCGGGTGCTGGGCGGGGCCTTCCCCGCCCTGTTCGGGCCGGTGGGCCGGATGAGCCAGCGCAACGCCCTGCGCAATCCCCGCCGCACGGGGGCCACCGCCTCCGCGCTGATGGTGGGGCTCGCCCTGGTCGGCGGCATGTCGGTGGCCAGCGCCTCCATGTCCCGCTCCTTCGACGAGCAGATCGACAAGACGCTGGGCGCCGACTTCGTCATCCAGAACGCCAACTTCCTGCCCTTCCCGCAGGAGCTCACCGACCGGGTGCGGGACACGGAGGGCGTGGGCGTCGTCGTACGGCAGCGGTTCGCGCCGGTGGCGGTGCGGCTGCCGGACGGGGAGCGGATCGAGACGACCGCCGCCGGGTACGACGACCGGGTCGACGACGTCGCCCGGGTCACGTACACGAGCGGCGACACGGCGGCTGCACTGGCCGACGGCGGCATCGCCATGGACGCCGGCTTCGCCGCGGACCACGGCGTCCGCACGGGCAGTGCGGTCCCGGTCGAGTTCCCGGGCGGGCAGCGCGCCGAGCTGACCGTGGGCGCCCTCACCGACATGGAGGGCGGTGAGGGCTTCGGGGTGCGGGGCGGGCTGTTCTTCGGCATCGCGACGGTCGAGAGGTACGTGCCCGGCGGGCAGGACTCCGCCCTGTACGTGAACGCCGCCGACGGCACGGGCGCGGATGAGCTCCGCGACCGGCTGGAGACGACGCTCGACCCGTATCCGCAGGTCCAGGTACGTGACCAGGCCGACTACAAGGACCTCGTGCACGACCAGATCGCGGTCCTGCTCTACCTCGTCTACGCCCTCCTGGGGCTGGCGATCATCATCGCGGTGCTCGGCGTGGTCAACACCCTGACGCTGTCGGTGGTGGAGCGCACCCGGGAGATCGGGCTGCTGCGGGCCATCGGGCTGGGCCGGCGGCAGCTGCGGCGGATGATCCGGCTGGAGTCGGTGGTGATCGCGGTGTTCGGCGCGGTGCTGGGTCTCGTGCTGGGGCTGGTGTGGGGCGTCTGCATGCACCAGGTGCTGGCACTGCAGGGCATGACCGTGCTCGCGGTCCCCTGGGGCACCGTCGTGGCGGTCGTCATCGGTGCGGCGGTGGTCGGCATCGCGGCGGCACTGCTGCCGGCCCTGCGCGCGTCGCGGATGAACGTCCTGGAGGCGATCGCACACGAGTGACCCGCGCGTGCGGGCGCGCCGGGCGGCTGTGTGGGAGCGGGGGCGTGTGTGGACCGTGGAGTGCGGGACCGGCATCCGGACGTGCGACGCGTCCGGATCGTGGAATTCCGTGTCGCGGACCGGGCCGCGTGCTGGGATCGGCGCATGACCGAGCTGCGCACACGGGCCGCGACACCCGAGGATCTCGACACCGTGCTGGCCTTCTGGAAGGTCGCTGCCGAGGGCACGAGCATCAGCGACGACCGGGAGGGCGTGGAACGGCTGGTCGCCCGCGACCCCGAGTCCCTGATCCTCGCCGAGAAGGGTGCGGAGCCGGTCGGCACCGTGATCGCCGGCTTCGACGGCTGGCGCTGCCATCTGTACCGGCTCGCGGTGCACCCCGACCACCGCGGGCAGGGCATCGCCTCCGCGCTGCTGGCCGCCGCCGAGGAGCGGTTCGCGGGCCTCGGGGGCCGCCGCGCGGACGCCATGGTGCTGCGGCGCAACGAGACCGCGCACCGCGCGTGGGGCGCCGCCGGGTACGCGCCCGAGGAACACTGGCGTCGCTGGGTCAAGCCGCTCCCGGACAACGCCCCGGACGGCAGGTCCTGAGCGTGCGTGCGGACGGTGGATGACCTCGCCGGAGACCTTTGCCGGTCCTCTACGCTGGGAGGGTCACTCGGTCCTCCATGAAAGGTTGTGTGCGTCCGCCCATGGGCGAGCCTCCCAGTAGAACGCGGCATCGAAGTACCCGGCATCGCCGCACACCGCATCGCGCACTCGTTCGCTTCCCGTCCGGCCGCGGGACGGAGGTGACCCGATGACCGAGGTGCTCCTTCTCCTGGTGGCGATCCTGCTCTCCCTCGCGTGCGGCGCGTTCGTCGCGGCCGAGTTCTCCCTCACCACGGTCGAGCGGTCCGACCTCGAGCGGGCCGTGGAGCGCGGTGACCGGGGCGCCGCAGGTGCCCTCAAGGCCGTACGGAACCTGACCTTCCAGCTCTCCGGAGCACAGCTCGGCATCACGGTCACCAACCTGGTGGTCGGCATGCTCGCCGAGCCGTCGATCGCCGCGCTGATCTCCGGCCCCCTGGAGGCCGTCGGCATCTCCGCGTCGGTGGCGAGTTCCCTGGCGCTGGTGCTCGGCACGGCCCTGTCTACCGTCTTCCTGATGGTGGTCGGCGAACTGGTGCCCAAGAACTGGGCGATCTCGTCGCCGCTGGCCGTCGCCAAGAACGTGGGCAACGCGCAGCGCTGGTTCAGTGCCGCCTTCCGCCCCTTCATCACGCATCTGAACAACGCGGCGAACCGCATCGTGCGCCGCTTCGGTGTGGAGCCCGCCGAGGAACTGGCCTCCGCACGCGGCCCCCAGGAGCTGGCGGCCCTGGCCCGGCACTCCGCCAAGGAGGGCGCCCTGGAGGCCGACACCGCGGAGCTGTTCGTCCGCACCCTGAACCTCGCAGATCTCACCGCGGAGAACGTGATGACCCCGCGCGTCCAGGTCGTCGCGCTGGAGGTCCAGGCGACCTGCGAGGACGTGGCGAACGCGACCCGGGCGACGGGGCTGTCCCGGTTCCCCGTGTACCGCGGCACCTTCGACTCGGTGGTCGGCACCGCGCACATCAAGGACGTCCTGGCGGTGCCCGCCGAGCGCCGGGCCCGGGTTCCCGTCTCGGAGATGATGCGCGAGCCGCTGCTGGTCCCGGAATCGCTCACCGTGGACCGGCTGCTGGACCGGCTCTCCGGCCGGCGCACCATGGCCGTGGTGATCGACGAGTACGGCGGTACGGCGGGCGTGGCCACGCTGGAGGACATCGTCGAGGAGGTCGTCGGCGAGGTCCGCGACGAGCACGACCCGCACGAGACCCCCGACCTGGCCCGGACGGGTTCGGACGAGGGAGGGCACGACCTGTTCTCGGCCGACGGCTCCGCGCGCGTGGACCAGCTCGCGCGGGTCGGCCTGCGCGCGCCGGACGGGCCGTACGAGACCCTGGCCGGGCTCGTGGCCACCGAGTTGGGCCGGATCCCCGGCGTCGGCGACACCCTGGAGGTCGCCGGCTGGCGGATGGAGGTGCTGGACGCGACCGGCCGTCGCGCGGCACGCGTGCTGCTGCACGCGCCGCTCCCCGACCCGCACCCGCGGGACACCGGGGACGAACGGCCCGGTGCCGGGCCGGCCGCCGAGCCGGACGGCCGGACGGACGGCAGGCGACACGGCACGACGCGTGAGAAGGGGGCCCGGCGATGATCGCCGTACAGCTGCTGATCGGTCTGGCGACGCTGGTCGTCAACGCCTTCTTCGTGGGGGCCGAGTTCGCGCTGATCTCGGTGCGCCGCAGCCAGATCGAGCCGTACGCCGACCAGGGCGACCGGCGCGCCAAGAACGTGCTGTGGGGCCTCGAGCACGTGTCCGCCCTGATGGCGGCCGCGCAGCTCGGCATCACGCTGTGCACCCTGGTCCTCGGTGTGGTCGCGGAGCCGGCCATCGCGCATCTGCTGGAACCGGCGTTCCACGCGATGGGCGTGCCGGACGGCGCGGGGCACGCGGTGTCCTTCGTGATCGCCCTGTCGCTCGCGACGTATCTGCACATGCTGCTGGGCGAGATGGTGCCGAAGAACATCGCGCTCGCGGAGCCCGTGCGCAGCGCGCTGATGCTCGGTCCGCCGCTGGTGGCACTGTCCCGGGCGCTGCGCCCGGTGATCTTCACGATCAACGCCTTCGCCAACGCGCTGCTGCGGCTGCTGCGGGTCGAGGTGCGCGACGAGGTCGTGGCGACCTTCTCCGACGCGGAGCTGGCGCAGATGGTGAAGGACTCCGGTGAGGCGGGTCTGATCGACGACCGCGCGCAGGAGCGTCTGAACGACGTGCTGGAGCTCGGCCGCCGGCCGGTGCGGGACGTGGTGCTGCCGCTGGAGAGCGTGGTCTACGCGCGCGTGGGCGTCACCCCCGAGGGACTGGAGGCGCTCTCGGCCGAGTCCGGGTACTCCCGCTTCCCTGTGGTGGACGAGGGCCGGCGGATCGTCGGCTACCTGCACGTGAAGGACGCCCTCGACGCCTCGCCGCGCGACATGCCGTTCCTGCTGCGGGACATGCGCTCCATCGCCCGGGTGCGGGAGAGCACACCGATGGACGACGTCCTCACCGCGATGCGCGGCAGCCGTACCCACCTGGCGGCCGTGCTCGGGTCGGACGGACGGCTGGCGGGCCTGGTGACGATGGAGGACGTGCTGCAGGAGCTGTTCGGCCAGCGGGCCTGAGCGGGGCCCGGACGGGCCCCGCTCGGGGAGGGAACCGACCGACCGGCGGGTATGTGCACGGGATATCATCTCTGTCGCCATGCAGACGAACCCCACTCACACCAGCCTGGTCGCGGTCGGCGACTCCTTCACCGAGGGCATGTCGGACCTGCTGCCCGACGGCACGTACCGGGGGTGGGCCGACATCCTCGCCGCGCGGATGGCGGCCGTCGCTCCCGACTTCCGGTACGCCAATCTCGCGGTGCGCGGCAAGCTGATCCGGCAGATCGTCGACGAGCAGGTGGACGCGGCGGCGGCCATGCGGGCCGACGTGGTCACCCTGGTCGGCGGACTGAACGACACACTGCGGCCCAAGTGCGACATGGTCATGGTGCGGGATCTGCTGACCGAGGCGGTGGAGCGGCTGGCCCCGCACTGCAAGCAGCTGGTGCTGATGCGCAGCCCGGCCCGCCAGGGCCCCGTGCAGGGGCGGTTCCGGCCGCGCATGGAGGCGTTGTTCACCTGTGTCGACGAGCTGGCCGAGCGGCACGGCGCGCTGGTCGTCGACCTGTACGGGGCGCCCTCGCTCGGCGATCGGCGGCTGTGGGACGCGGACCGGCTGCATCTGACCGCCGACGGGCACCGCAGGGTCGCGGAGGCGGTGTGGCAGACGCTGGGCTACCCGCCCGAGGATCCCGAGTGGCAGCTGCCCCCGCCGGCCTCGCTGCCGTCGGCCTGGACGGTGCGGCGGGCCGCGGACGCCCGGTTCGCGCGGCAGCACCTGCTGCCGTGGATCGGCCGCCGTCTCACCGGCCGTTCCTCGGGCGACGGCCGTCCGCCGAAGCGCCCCGAGCTGCTGCCGTACGACATACGGTGACGGTGGGGCACCGCCGCCTCGCCTCGTAGCTTCCCCCAAATCACCCCGTGGCGCCGACCTGCACGAATCACCAGTAAACTCCGTGCACGTGACTGCTGCGCCCGCCAAGCCCCGTATCCCGAACGTCCTCGCCGGACGCTACGCCTCCGCCGAGCTCGCCACGCTCTGGTCGCCCGAGCAGAAGGTGAGGCTGGAGCGACAGCTCTGGCTCGCCGTGCTGCGGGCGCAGAAGGACCTCGGCGTCGAGGTGCCGGACGCGGCGATCGCCGACTACGAGCGGGTCCTCGACCAGGTCGACCTGGCCTCCGTCGCGGAGCGCGAGAAGGTCACCCGGCACGATGTGAAGGCGCGGATCGAGGAGTTCAACGCCCTCGCCGGGCATGAGCACGTGCACAAGGGGATGACCTCCCGCGACCTCACCGAGAACGTGGAGCAGTTGCAGGTCCGGCTGTCGCTGGAGCTGATGCGCGGCCGTACGGTGGCGGTGCTGGCCCGGCTCGGCAAGCTGGCCGGCGAGTACGGCGAGCTGGTCATGGCCGGCCGCTCGCACAATGTGGCGGCCCAGGCCACCACTCTCGGCAAGCGCTTCGCCACCGCCGCCGACGAGCTGCTCGTCGCGTACGGCCGGCTGGAGGAGCTGCTGGGCCGCTATCCGCTGCGGGGCATCAAGGGCCCGGTCGGTACGGCGCAGGACATGCTGGACCTGCTGGGCGGCGACGCGGAGCGGCTCGCGGAGCTGGAGCGGCGGATCGCCGGGCACCTGGGCTTCGCCGAGGCGTTCACCTCGGTCGGCCAGGTCTACCCTCGGTCGCTGGACTACGAGGTGGTGACCGCGCTGGTGCAGCTGGCGGCGGCGCCCTCGTCGCTGGCGAAGACGGTCCGGCTGATGGCCGGGCACGAGCTGGTCACCGAGGGCTTCAAGCCGGGCCAGGTCGGCTCGTCCGCGATGCCGCACAAGATGAACACCCGTTCCTGCGAGCGCGTCAACGGCCTGATGGTGATCCTGCGCGGCTACGCCTCGATGACCGGGGAGCTGGCGGGCGACCAGTGGAACGAGGGCGACGTGTCCTGCTCGGTGGTGCGCCGGGTGGCGCTTCCCGACGCGTTCTTCGCACTCGACGGGCTGCTGGAGACGTTCCTGACGGTGCTCGACGAGTTCGGCGCGTTCCCGGCGGTCGTCGCCCGGGAGCTGGACCGCTACCTGCCGTTCCTGGCCACCACCAAGGTGCTGATGGGCTCGGTGCGCGCGGGTGTCGGCCGTGAGGTCGCGCACGAGGCGATCAAGGAGAACGCCGTCGCCACGGCCCTCGCGATGCGTGAGCAGGGCGCCGAGCGCAACGACCTGCTCGGCAAGCTCGCGGCCGACGAGCGGATCCCGCTCGACCGGGACGCGCTGGATGCGCTGATGGCGGACAAGCTGTCGTTCACGGGTGCCGCGAGCACCCAGGTCGCCGCGGTCGTGGGCCGTATCGAGGAGATCGTCAAGCAGCACCCGGAGGCCGCCGGTTACACCCCCGGGGCGATCCTCTGACGCGCTTCACCCCGGAGGAGTTGCAGGCCGCCCGCGACCGGCTGGTGCCGGACGTGGCCGCGGACGGCCTGCGCGTGCTGTTCTGCGGCATCAACCCGGGCCTGATGACGGCCGCGACGGGCCATCACTTCGCCCGTCCCGGCAACCGCTTCTGGCCGGCGCTGCACCGCTCCGGCTTCACGCCGAGGCTGCTGGTGCCGTCCGAGCAGGAGGAGCTGCCGTCGTACGGGCTCGGCATCACCAATGTCGTGGCGCGGGCGACCGCGCGGGCCGACGAGCTGAGCGCCGAGGAGTACCGGGAGGGCGGGCGGCTGCTCGCCCTGAAGGTGGCCCGGCTCCGTCCGCGGTGGCTGGCCGTCCTGGGGGTCACCGCGTACCGGGTCGCGTTCGACGACCGCGGGGCGAAGGTGGGGCCGCAGGTGCGGACGATCGGCGACACGCGTGTGTGGGTCCTGCCCAACCCGAGCGGGCTGAACGCGCACTGGACGCCGGCGGCCCTGGCCGAGGAGTTCGCGCGGCTGCGGGAGGCCGCGCGGCGGTAGGCACCGGACCGCCCACCCGGGGTGGCGTCGGCCGGCTTCCGGTCAGGCGTCCCTGCGACGCAGGCTCCATGCTCCCGCCAGCAGTGCGGCGGCCGTCCACAGGGCGGTCACCGCAAGACCCGACCAGGGTCCGAGCGGCCCCTCGTACGTCTGCCGGAGGATCACCTGTCCGGCCCGGTCGGGCATGAAGTCGATGGCGGTGCCGGCCGCGTCCCCGATCACGAACGACACGATCAGGATGAACGGGGTCAGCACGGACAACGTCGCCACGCCGCTGCGCAGCAGGGTGGCCAGTCCGGCCGCGAACAGGGCCATCAGCATGAGGTAGATGCCGCAGCCGACGACCGCACGCGTCTGCTCGCCCGCGGTGAGCCCGTCCGCCGCGGAACCCATCGTCGCTCTCGCGGCGAAGAGGGAGGCCAGGGCGGTCAGCAGACCGACGGCGAGCGCCGGCAGGGCGATGGCGGTCATCTTGGCCGCGAACCAGGGTCCGCGCTGCGGGACCGCCGACAGCGACAGCCGCAGCGCGCCGCCGCGGAACTCCGCCGACACCGCCATGGCACCGAAGGAGATCGCGGCGATCTGCCCCAGGTAGACCCCGAACTGGGTCGTGAACAGCGGGTCGAACTCCGGTTCCGACGTACTCGACGCACCGCCGAGCGCGGAGAACGCGGTGCCCGTCACGAACAGCAACGCCAGCGCGCCCGGCAGCGAGCGGAGCGTGCGGATCTTCAGCCACTCGGCGTGGAGTACGGGTGCGAACTGCTGCATGTCAGGCCTCCTGGCGCGGTGCGGCGAACTCGGTCTCGGCTGCTGTGAGGTCCAGGTAGGCCTGTTCCAGCGTGCCCTCGTCCGCGGTGAGTTCGAGGATCGGTACGCCCGCGGCGGAGGCGAGGCGCCCGATGTCGTCCACGCGCGCGTGCGGCACGGTCCAGTGCCCGTCCTGCTGCTCGACCGCCTCGTGACCGTGCGGGGCGAGCGCGCTCTTGAGTGCGACGGGGTCCGAGGTGCGGATACGGACGGCCGGTCGCACACGCGCCTCGATGAACGCGCGCATCGGGGTGTCCGCCAGCAGCCGGCCCCGGCCGAGAACGACGAGATGGTCGGCGAAGGACGCGGTCTCGTTCATCAGATGGCTGGAGACCAGCACGGTGCGCCCCTCCTCCGCGAGCCGGCGCAGCAACTGCCGGACCCACACGATCCCTTCCGGGTCGAGGCCGTTGGAGGGCTCGTCGAGCATCACCACCTCCGGATCGCCGAGCAGGGCGGCGGCGATGCCCAGCCGCTGGCGCATGCCCAGGGAGTACGTCCGTATCCTGCGCGTGGCCGCCGAAGCCAGACCGGTCTCCTCCAGCACCTCGTCGACCCGGCGGTCCGGGATGCGGTTGCTCGCGGCCAGGACCCGCAGGTGGTCACGGCCGGTGCGGGAGTCGTGCGCGGCCTGCGCGTCCAGCAGGGCGCCGACGCGGCGCAGCGGTTCGCGCAGCGTGGCATAGGCACGGCCGCCGAGGGTGGCGGTGCCGGTCGTCGGGCGGTCGAGGCCGAGCACCAGCCGCATGGTGGTGGACTTCCCGGCGCCGTTGGGGCCGAGGAAGCCGGTGACGCGGCCGGGCAGGACCCGGAAGGTGAGGTGGTCGACGGCTCGCCGGGTGCCGTACTCCTTGGTCAGGTCGTGGACGTCGATGCTGGTCATGTGCACCAGCGTGGCCGCGGCCCGGGGCCCGGCGCCTCCCCCGGGCGGGGAGATCGTCTCCCCCTTGCGGGGGAGGTCCGTCGCCGGTGGCGGTGCCACGATGTCCCCATGGCCCGCATGCTGCGCCCGTTCACCCGGGCGGTGACGTACACGCGGTGGCTGCATCTGTTCATCGCCGCCGTGTGGCCCACCATGTGGTACCTCATCGACAGCTCCCGCATGTACGTCGCCGTGGTGCTCCTCGCGCTCGCCGGACTGGTCCCCGCGATGCGGACGGCGGAGGGGATCCAGGCCTCCATGCTGCTCCTCGGCCGCCGCCACGGCGCGGACGACGCCCGGCACACGGGAGATCCGGGGAAGGCGGAGGGTGCGGGCCGCAGGGAGGTCGTCACGACTCCGGCCACCGGTTGGGCGGACCGCGGACGAACCGTCGTGTGGCTCCAGTGCCGCCTGGCCATCGGCTGCGTGGTCTCCTTCCTCACCGTTCATCTCCCCATGCTCGCCACGGATCTGGCGGCAACGGCCCGGGGCGGCACACCGGACCCCTCGACGTTCGTCCAGGTTCCCGGACAGCACTGGTGGCACGCGCTGCTGGTTCCCCTGCCGGTGCTCCTGCTCGCCGGGCTGGTCGTCGGGGCGGGCAGGCTCATCACCGTGCTCGCCCTGAGGCTCCTCGGCCCCTCCCCCGCCGAGCGCCTGGCCGCGCTGGAGACCCGTACCGAGCAGCTCCTCGAGCGCACCCGTATCGCGCGCGAACTGCACGACACCATCGGCCATGCCCTGACCGTCGCCGTGGTGCAGGCCGGTGCCGCGCGGGCCGCGGGCGATCCCGCCTTCACCGACCGGGCCCTGGAAGCCATCGAGGAGACCGGCCGGACCGCCCTGGAGGACCTGGACCGGGTCCTCGGCATCCTGCGCGAGCCGGAGAGGCCCGTGAGCAGCCGGCCGACGCTGGTGGACGCCGACCGTCTGCTGGAGTCCGCCCGTTCCTCCGGTGTGAAGGTCGACGCGGAGGTGGCCGGGCCCCTGGAGACCGTGCCGGGCCCGGTCGCGCGCGAGGGGTACCGCATCCTGCAGGAGTCGCTGACCAACGTGCTGCGGCACGCGGGGCCGGTTCCGGTGCGGGTGGGGGTGCGGGTCGCCGACGGCACGCTGCTGCTGGACATCCGCAATCCACTCGCCGGGAAGGTACCGGGTCCCGGGCGCGGCAGCGGCCTGCGCGGCATCCGCGAGCGCGCCGCGCTGCTGGGCGGCCGGGCGCGGACCGGTCCGGACGAGGGCGACTGGCTGGTCCGGGTCGAACTGCCCCTGGGCTGAGGCGGGGTGTGCCGTACCAGGCCGTAGGCTGGCCGGATGCCGGTCACCGTTCTCCTCGTCGACGACGAACCCCTCGTGCGCACGGGCCTGCGGGCCGTGTTGGAGGCGCAGCCCGACATCGAGGTCGTCGGGGAGGCGGCCGACGGGGCGGCGGTGATCCCGCTGGTGCGGCAGCTGCGGCCGGACGTGGTCGCCATGGACGTCCGCATGCCGCTGATGGACGGCATCGAGGCCACGCGCGCCGTGCTGCGGACGGTCGAGGACCCGCCGAAGATCATTGTGGTGACGACCTTCGAGCAGGACGAGTACGTGTACGAGGCACTGCGCGCGGGCGCCGACGGGTTCCTGCTGAAGCGTGCGCGGCCCGCCGAGATCGTGCACGCGGTGCGACTGGTCGCCGAGGGCGAGTCGCTGCTGTTTCCGGCGTCGGTCCGGCAGTTGGCCGCCCAGTACGGTGAGAGCGGTGGCAATCACGCGGCGCGGGCCGTGCTGGAGCGGGCGCGGCTGACGGAGCGGGAGGCGGAGGTGCTGCGGCTGATGGCGCGGGGCCTGTCGAACGCGGAGATCGCCGGCCGGCTGGTGGTGGGGGTGGAGACGGTGAAGTCGCATGTGAGCGCCGTGCTGGCGAAGCTCGGGGCGCGTGACCGCACGCAGGCGGTGATCACGGCGTACGAGTCGGGGTTCGTGGCGCCCGGGTGAGGCGGGCGCGTCGGAGCCGGCCGGTGTGGGACGGATCGTGCGGGACGGCGCGTGTGAACGGCCGGGCGGGCCGCGGCGGGCTCCGGTCGTGGGCCGGAGGTGGTCGTGCCCGGTGGTCGCCGGGGTCCGCCGCGCCGAGTACGATCCGCCCCACACGCGCACGAGCTGGGAGGACGGACGGTGAGTCGGCTGACCGGCGGGGATCCCTCGCTGTTGCGGAGGATCAACTCCGCGGTGGTGCTGCACGCGCTGCGGGCCACGGACTGCGCGACGCTGACCGAGGTCACCAGGGTGACGGGGCTGTCGCGGCCCACCGTCGAGGGCGTTGTCGAGGGGCTGATCGAGGCGGGCCTCGTCGTGGAGAAGGCGGCGGAGGAGGGTGCGGCGCGGCGTCAGGGGCGGCCGGCCCGGAGGTTCCGGTTTCGGGCGGAGGCCGGCCATCTGCTGGGCCTGGAGATCGGGCCGCACCGGGTGGCGGCGCTGCTGGCCGACCTGGACGGCCGGGTGATCGGTGCCCAGGCCAAGGACGTCGGGGAGAGCGCCGGTGCCGACGAGCGGCTGGAACGGCTGCGCGCCGCCGTCGCCGAGCTGCTGCGCCGGGCCGGCGTACCGCGCGACTCGCTGCGTGCCGTGGGTGTGGGGACGCCCGGGATCGTCGAGGCGGACGGCACCGTACGGCTGGGCACGGCGCTGCCCGGGTGGACGGGGCTGGATCTGGGCGAGCGGCTGAGCCGGTCCTTCAAGTGTCCGGTGCTGGTCGAGAACGACGCCAACGCGGCGGTCGTGGCCGAGCATTGGAAGGGCGCCGCCACCGGGACCGACGACGTGGTGTTCGTGCTGGCCGGACTGAGCCCGGGCGCCGGTTCACTGATCGGGGGGCGACTGCACCGGGGGTACGGCGGGGCGGCCGGTGAGATCGGCGCGCTGCATCTGCTGGGCCGGGAGGCGACCCCCGAGAAGCTGTTGTCGACCACGGACGAGCCGCTGCATCCGCTGGACGAGCAAGCGGTGGCCGAGGTCTTCGCCCAGGCCCGCGAGGGTGACAAACGGGCTCTCGCGGCCATGGACCGCTTCATCCAGCGGCTGGTCCACGACGTGGCGGCGCTGGTGCTGGCCCTGGACCCGGAACTCGTCGTGATCGGCGGCTGGGCGGCCGGACTGGACGGCGTACTGGAACCGTTGCGGCGCGAGCTGGCCCGTTACTGCCTGCGTCCGCCGAAGGTCGCCCTGTCCCGCCTCGGGGAGGCGGCGGTGGCGACGGGTGCGGTGCGGCTCGCCCTGGACCATGTGGAGGAGCAACTCTTCGCGGTGGAGGGCACGGTGACGGCCCGCCGGTAGGCGGCGCACCGCCCACGTGGGCACCACGCGTCTCAGCCGTGCCCGGCCCCGTCGGGCCGGAGTGCTCCGGCGGCGGCCGGCGCGCCCCGCCGCCGGTCTGCCCCCTGCCCTCGGCGCCCACCCCGCCGGCAGCGCACGTCCCGCTCGCCCGCGGTCGGCGCCCGAGGACACCGAAGGTCAGGAGGCGCGGCGCTCGGGGCCGTGGTGGATCTCCACGCCTCCGAAGTCGCCGAAGGTCAGCCGGCAGGTGTCCGCGCGGTAGGTGGCCACGGAGAGCGCGGCGACGCGGCCCCGTGCGACGAAGCGGGTGGTGACGACGAGGACGGGCGCGCCCGGCAGGCGGTCCAGCTCCTTGGCGTCGTCCGCGCGGGCGGAGCCGAGCTCCACCGCGTTCTCGTGCCGCTCCAGTTCCAGGTGCTGCAGTTCGCGCAGCACCGCGCGCGCGCGGGCCGCCCCCGACGGGGCGTCGATGGCGGAGAGGTCGGGCACCGAGGAAGCGGGGACGTACAGGAGCTCGGCGGCGACGGGCTGGCCCTGCGAGACCCGGGACCGCCGCACGGTGTGCACGGGCTCGTCCCGGCCGGTCACCAGGGTGTCGGCGACGGTGGCGGGCGGCGCTTCGAGCGTGCAGTCCGCGGCTTGCCAGGCGTCGTCGGGCCCGCCCGGCCAGGCGTGCTGCGCCGCGCCGACGGACACCCCCATGCGCGGCGGGGCGACGGTGGTGCCCACGCCCCGGCGACGCTGCAGTCTGCCTTCCAGCTCCAGCTGCTCCAGTGCCTGACGGAGCGTGGCACGGGCGACGCCGAAGCGGGCGGCCAGGTCGCGCTCGTTGGGCAGGATCTGGCCCACCGAGAACTCCGAGTCGAGGGCCTCGCTGAGCACGGTCCTGAGATGCCAGTACTTCGGTTCCGGCACCGTTTCCAACTGCGTGGTCCCCACCCTGTCCTCCGCGATCGCCGGGTCCGGTGGCGTTTTAGCGCCCTTGTTTATTAAAGGTTGTTTCACTTCTCTGCGACCATATGGCGGCCCTCCCCCTTGGTCAATACCAATCGGACATGACGACGGGGCCCACGCCGGACGACGCGGGCCCGTGTGCGGGTGGCCGGTCCCTACTCGGCAGCCGCCAGCGAGCGCAGTTTGTCGGGGTTGCGGATGATGTAGACCGTCTGGACCCGCCCGTCGACGATGTCCAGCTGGAAGACGGCGTCGGGCCTGCCGCCGGTGAGGACCAGTGCCGCGGGGCCGCCGTTGAGTTCCAGGAGACGGACCGAGGGGTCGAGGAAGCCCTTGCGGGTGACGCCGACGAGGAAACGGCCCACCTTGCCGGCGCTCTCCAGGACGCGCAGCGGGGCGCGCGTCCTGCCTCCGCTGTCGCCGATCAGCCGTACGTCGGGAGCGAGCAGCTTCATGAGCCCTTCCAGATCGCCGCCGGCCGCCGCCGCCAGGAACCGTTCGGTCAGATCGCGGCGCCGGGCGGGGTCGACGTCGTAGCGCGGGCGGCGCTCCTCGACGTGTCTGCGGGCCCGCGCGGCGAGTTGACGCACCGCCGGTTCGCCGCGGTCGAGCAGGGCGGCGATGTCGGAGTAGGGGTAGCCGAAGGCCTCCCGCAGGACGAACACCGCGCGCTCCGGCGGGGACAGCGATTCCATGACGACGAGCACGGCGAGGGAGACCGAGTCGGCGAGCACCGCCCGCTCGGCGGTGTCGGGAGCGGTGTCGCCGAAGTCGGTGACGTACGGCTCGGGCAGCCACGGGCCGACGTACGTCTCGCCCCGTGCCTTGATCTGGCGCAGCCGGTCAAGGGCGAGGCGGGTGGTGACGCGCACCAGGTAGGCGCGCGGCTCGCGCACCTCGGACCGGTCGCCGCCCGCCCAGCGCAGCCACGCCTCCTGGACGACGTCCTCGGCGTCGGCCACCCGTCCGAGCATGCGGTAGGCGACCCCCAGGAGGACGGGGCGGTGCTCTTCGAAGGCCTTGGTCACGGTGTCGGTGCTGTCGGTGCTCACCCCTGCATCCCAGCCGACCCGCGCGGCGGTGTCCAGGCGGATCCGGGCACTTCGCGGAGCCGGAGCCCGGAAGCGGGCACCCGGGGGCTACCTGCCGGTAGCAATTGCTGACAAGCTGTCCACGGCGTCAGGCGGCGTCCCACCGCGAGTCCCAGACGAGGAGCACCTTCATGTCCGCGACCGTCTCCTTCGAGGTCACCTCTGCGCACGGCCCGCAGACCGTGACCCTGTCCTACGCGCGCGTGGGCCGCGGCGAACCGCTGCTCCTGCTGCACGGCATCGGTCATCACCGCCAGGCCTGGGACCCGGTCGTGGACATCCTCGCCACCGAGCGTGAGGTGATCGCCGTGGACCTGCCCGGCTTCGGCGCCTCCCCGGCGCTGCCGGGCGGCCTCACCCACGACCTGCCCACCATGAACGCCGCCCTCGTCGCCCTGTGCGAGAAGCTGGAGCTCGACCGGCCCCACGTGGCGGGCAACTCGCTCGGCGGTCTGCTGGCCCTGGAGCTCGGCCGTGAGAAGCGCGTGCGGTCCGTCACCGCGCTGTCCCCGGCCGGGTTCTGGACCCGGACGGAGCAACGGTACGCCTTCGGCGTGCTGATCGGAATGCGGCGGATCGCGGAGCGCATGCCGCTGCCCCTGGTCGAGCGGCTCGCTCGCTCGGCGGCCGGGCGCGCGGCACTGACCAGCACCATCTACGCCCGTCCGGGCCGCCGCTCCCCCGAGGCGGTGGTCGCCGAGACACGCGCGCTCGCCGGGGCCACCGGCTTCACCGAGACGCTCCGGGCGGGCGCCGCCGTACGGTTCGCCGACGACGTGCCCGGCATCCCGGTCACCGTCGCCTGGGGCGCCCGCGACCGGCTGCTCGTCCCGCGTCAGGGGGTCCGCGCCAAACAGACGATTCCCGCGGCACGGCTGATCCGGCTGCCCGGCTGCGGTCATGTCCCGATGAACGACGACCCGGCCCTGGTCGCCCGCGTCATCCTCGACGGCAGCCGCTGAACGGGGGCGGTGCGCGGCGCCGGCGGCGCGTCGGTCCCCTCGGCCCCGCGGCGAGTTGTTCACGTGGGGTTTGCGTGCGGGCCGTGCCGCCCGAGTACTTGTGGCAGCGCACACCGGCCGGATCTCCCGCCTCTGGAGGCGCATTCATGTCACCCCGTTCGTTCCCCGGCCGTCGCGCCGTCCTGCGCGGCTCGCTCGCGGCCTCGGCGGCCCTGACCCTGCCCGCCGCCGTCGGGTCGGCGCCCGCCTTCGCCCGGTCCGGGCGCCCCGAGGCGAAGTGGGGTGTGCAGACGGGCGACGTGACGCGCGACTCCGGGCTGGTGTGGGTGCGCTCCGACCGCCCGGCACGGATGATCGTCGAGACGTCGGCGACCGAGTCGTTCCGCCGCCCGCGCCGCTGGCACGGCCCGCTGCTCGGTCCCGGCACGGACTTCACCGGGACGACCCGGCTGCACGGGCTGCCGGCGGGTGAGCAGATCCACTACCGGGTGCGGCTCGCCGACCCGGACGACCCGCACCGTTCCGGCGAGCCGGTCACCGGTACGTTCCGGACGGTGTCCGGGCGGCGGCGCGAGGGCGTGCGGTTCGTGTGGTCGGGCGACCTGGCGGGGCAGGGCTGGGGCATCAACCCCGAGTTCGGCGGCTACCGGATCTTCGAGGCGATGGCCCGGACCGACCCCGACTTCTTCCTGTTCAGCGGCGACACCATCTACGCCGACGGGCCGATCCCGGCGACCGCCGCCCTGCCGGACGGCGGTGTCTGGCGGAACATCACCACGGAGGAGAAGTCCAAGGTCGCCGAGACCCTGGCCGAGTTCCGCGGCAACTTCCGTTACAACCTGCTGGACGAGCACTTCCGCCGGTTCAACGCCCAGGTTCCGTCCATCGTGCAGTGGGACGACCACGAGGTGCGCAACAACTGGTACCCGGGCCAGCGGATCACGGACACGGACAGCCGGTACACGGAGAAGAGCGTCGACGTACTGGCGGCGCGGGCACGGCGTGCCTTCGGCGAGTACTTCCCGATGTCGACGCTGCGGCCGGGGGCGCGGGAGGGCCGGGTCCACCGGGTGCTGCGGCAGGGGCCGCTGCTGGACGTGTTCGTGCTGGACATGCGGACGTACCGCAACGCCAACTCCCCCGGTGACCAGACCGTGGACCCGCAGGGGATCCTCGGGCGCGAGCAGCTGGAGTGGCTCAAGCGGGAGCTGGCGCGGTCGCGGGCGGTGTGGAAGGTGATCGCCGCGGACATGCCGATCGGCCTGATCGTGTCCGACACGAGCGAGGGCGCCCAGCACGTCGAGGCGGTGGCCCAGGGCGACCCGGGGGCACCGCTGGGGCGCGAGCTGCAGATCGCCGAGCTGCTGCGGTTCGTCAAGCACCGGCGGATCACCGGCACGGTGTGGCTGACGGCCGACGTACACCACACCTCGGCCCAGCACTACCAGCCCGCGCGGGCCGCGTTCGGCGATTTCGAGCCGTTCTGGGAGTTCGTCTCCGGGCCGTTGAACGCGGGCGCCTTCCCGGCGAGCGCGCTCGACGGCACCTTCGGCCCGGAGCGGGTGTTCGTGAAGGCGCCGACCGCGGCGAACGTCTCGCCCGCCGGCGGTTACCAGTTCTTCGGCGAGGTCGACATCGACGGCGGCAGCGGAGAACTGACCGTACGGATGCGGGAACAGGACGGCACCGTGCTGTACACGAAGCGGTTGCAGCCGGGCCTGGTCGGCCAGTAGCCGGTCGACGGACAACCAGCCGGCCAGCGAACCGACAAAAGGATCATAGATACCATAAGAACTCTTTACTCGCCAGCCATGACGCGTTAGTGATCACGAAACACATTTCCTTCACAGTGGTCGCATGAGCCGAGACATGTCAGATGTGGCGCGAGACCCGCACGGCCGTCCCGCGCAGGGGCGGACGAGAGGCGAACCGACCTCATGGTTCACGGCGGCGTTCCACAGTTGGTGGGCACGCCGCCACGGTCACGCGCCCCCCGCATCCGATACCGGTGGCGGCCGGCCCCCGGCCGCCGAGCAGCGGGACGGGCGCACGGCCCAGAGCTCGCTGTGGCGGATGCGCACGACGGTGCGGGACGAACCGGGCGCGCTGGCCGCGCTGTGCACGGCGCTGGCCGGGGAGAGTGTCGACATCCTGAGCCTGCAGACGCACCCGCTGGGCCGGGCCACGGTCGACGAGTTCCTGCTGCGGGCCCCCGCCGACCTGTCCGGCACCGGCCTCACGGCGGCGGTGGCGGGCGCCGGGGGCACCGACACCTGGATCGAGCGGGCCGACGCCCACGACCTGGTGGACGCCCCGACCCGGATGCTGGGCCTCGCCGCGCGTACGGCACTGGACGCCGCGGAACTCCCGCTGGCGCTGCGACAGTTGCTGGGACGGTGCACGATCCGTTCGCTGCCCGCCGCGCCGGGTGCCGATCGGCAGGCGCTGGAGGGCGTGCCGGTCGAGGGGGTCCTGGAGGACACCGTGATGCGGCTGCGTGCCCCCGAGGGCGGTGTGATCACCGTGGAACGGCCGTATCTGCCGTTCACGCCCACCGAGTTCGCGCGGGCCAGGGCGCTGGTGGAACTGGACGCCCGGCTCGGCCCCCGGGTCCCGCGCGGTCAGGACGTTCTCACGCTGCCCGAGGGCAGCGACATCACCGTGCGCCGGGCGGACACCGGTGACCTGGAGGCGGCACGGGCGATGCACGAGCGGTGCTCGCCCGAGACGCTGCGCCTGCGCTACCACGGGCCGGTCGGCGACGTGGACCGCTACCTGAACCACCTGCTCAGCCCGCGCTTCGGCCGCACGCTCGCGGTACGGACCGCCTCGGGGCAGATCGTCGGCCTCGGTCATCTGCTGTGGGACGGCGACGAGACCGAGGTGGCCCTGCTCATCGAGGACGCCTGGCAGCGCCGGGGCATCGGCGGCAAGCTGCTCGCCCGGTTGGTGGCGATGGCCGGCGAGGCGGGCTGCGCCCGTGTCTACGCGGTGACGCAGGCGTCCAACACCGGCATGGTCGCCGCGATGCGCGGTCTGGAGCTCCCCCTCGACTACCAGATCGAGGAAGGCACCCTGGTCATCACCGCCCGCCTGGATCAGCGGCCGGCCCGCCGCGCGCAGGAGGAGCACAGCGAGCAGGAGCACGGCGGCTCCCGGGTCGGCCGCCGGTCGTAGGCCACCGCACCGGGGAACACGCGGACCGGACACGGACCGGCGGAATCCGCCGGTCCGCCCCGTCGCCGTACCCCGTGCGTGCGCGATGCCTCAGCCGAGCGCCCCGTCCGGTCGGCCCAGCGCCCCGTCCAGGTCGGCCCACAGGTCGTCGACGTCCTCCAGGCCGACGGACAGCCGCAGCAGCCGGTCGCCGACTCCCGCGGCCCTGCGGTCGTCGGCGTCGACGATGCGGTGACTGATGGACGCCGGGTGCTGGATGAGGGAGTCCACGCTGCCGAGGCTCACCGCCGGGGTGATCAGCCGTACGCCCCCGATCACCGCGTGCGGGTCCCCGTGCACCTCGAAGGAGACCATCGCACCGCCGATGCGCGGGTAGTGCACGCGGGCCACGCGGGGGTCCGCGGCGAGCCGGCGGGCGAGTTCGGCGGCGTTGGCGGAGGCGGCCCGGACCCGTACCGGCAGCGTCGACAGGCCCCGCAGCAGCAGGTAGCCGGCCAGCGGATGCAGCACCCCACCGGTGGCGAACCGTATCTGCCGCAGCCGCCCCGCGAACTCCTCGTCGCAGGCCACCACACCGGCCAGGACGTCTCCGTGCCCGCCGAGGTACTTGGTGGCGCTGTGCAGCACCAGCCGCGCCCCGTCCTCGGCCGGACGCTGGAGGACGGGAGTGGCGAAGGTGTTGTCGACGAGCAGTGGCACGGAGCCGCAGTCCCGGGCCAGTGCCCGCAGATCGACCTCGGTCAGGGTCGGGTTGGCCGGTGACTCCACCAGCACCAGACCGGTGTCGGGGCGCAGCGCGTCGGCGACCCCTGCCGGGTCGGTCCAGGTCACCTCGGAGCCGAGCAGCCCGGCGGTCAGCAGGTGGTCGCTGCATCCGTACAGGGGACGTACGGCGACGACGTGGCGCAGGCCCATGGAGCCGCGCACCAGCAGGACGGCGCTGAGCGCGGCCATGCCGCTGGCGAACGCGACGGCGGCCTCGGTGCCCTCCAGACGGGCGAGGGCGGTCTCGAAGCGGGCGACGGTCGGGTTGCCGAGCCGCCCGTAGACGGGCGGGCCGTCCGGTTCCGCGCCGGTGGCGGCGAAGGCGTCGATCCGGGCGGCCTCACCGCGGCTGTCGTGGGCGGGGTAGGTGGTGGACAGGTCGATCGGCGGGGCGTGCAGCCCCTGCCGCGCGAGGTCGTCCCGGCCGGCGTGCACGGCCTCGGTGGCGAGTGCTCTCGTGGTGCTGCGCGTGCCCATGCGTACGTCCATGCCCCGAAGGGTGAACACCGGACGGACGGTGGGAACCGATCTCCGTGTTATGTTCGGCCGATGACCGAATCCGTCGTACTGGATCCGGTGGACCTTCATCTGCTGCGTCTGTTGCAGAACGATGCCCGGACGACGTACCGGGACCTCGCCGCGCAGGTGGGGGTCGCGCCGTCGACCTGTCTGGACCGGGTGACCCGGCTGCGGCGCTCGGGCGTGATCCTCGGGCACCGGCTGAAGCTGGACCCGGCCAAGCTGGGGCGAGGGCTCCAGGCGCTGCTGTCGGTGCAGGTCAGGCCGCACCGGCGGGAGCTGGTGGGGCCGTTCGTGGAGCGAATCCGGGCGCTGCCGGAGTCACTGACCGTCTTTCATCTGACCGGACCGGACGACTATCTGATCCATGTGGCGGTCGCGGACATGGCGGATCTGCAGCGGCTGGTGCTGGACGAGTTCACGTCGCGGCGGGAGGTGGCACGCGTGGAGACGCGGCTGATCTTCCAGCAGTGGGACTGCGGTCCGCTGCTGCCGTCTTCGCCCTCGGCTCAAACCGGGTGACGTCCGGCGGGCCGCGTACCAGGATGGTCACCATGTCTGAGACCAACAGCCCGCTGCCCCGCGAGGTCGCCGACGCCTACGTCGACGACCTCATCGCCCTCGACCCGGTCACCGGTACGTACCTCGGCGTGCAGGAGAGTTCCAGCCGCCTGCCCGACCTCTCCCCCGCGGGCCAGGCGGCGCTCGCGGACCTCCGGCGGGCCACGCTCGCCCGGCTCGCCGAGGCCGAGACCAGGCCCGGTGCGGACAGCGACATCGAGCGCCGCTGCGCCCGGCTGCTGCGGGAACGGCTCACCGCGGAGATCGCCGTGCACGAGGCCGACGAGGGGTTGCGTTCGGTCGGCAACCTGGGCACGGTCGCCCACTCGGTGCGTGAGGTGTTCACCGTGACGCCGACGCGGACCGAGGAGGACTGGGCCGCGGTCGCCGAGCGGCTGCGCGCCGTGCCGGCCGCGCTGGCGGGCTACCGGGAGTCCCTCCAGCTCGGCCTGGAGCGCAGGCTGTACGCGGCTCCGCGGCCGACCGCCGCGTTCGTCGGGCAGCTCACCGAGTGGGCGGACACCGGCGGGGGCCGCGGCTGGTTCGAGGACTTCGCCGCGGACGGTCCGGACGCCCTGCGCGCGGAGCTGGACGGGGCGGCCGGGGCGGCCACCGCGGCCGTGGTGGAGCTGCGGGACTGGATGCGCGACGTGTACGCGCCGGCCGTCGAGGGCGCACCGAACACCGTGGGCCGGGAGCGCTACGCCCGCTGGTCCCGCTACTACAACGGCACCGACCTCGACCTGGACGAGGCGTACGCCTACGGCTGGGCCGAGTACCACCGGCTGCTCGGCGAGATGAAGAAGGAGGCCGGGAAGATCCTGCCGGGTGCCGGGACGCCGTGGGTGGCGCTGGCGCACCTCGACGAGCACGGCCGGCACATCGAGGGTGTCGACGAGGTCCGTGAGTGGCTGCAGGGCCTGATGGACAAGGCGATCGGCTCGCTCGACGGCACCCACTTCGAACTCGCCGAGCGGGTACGGAAGGTGGAGTCGCGGATCGCCCCGCCGGGCAGCGCGGCGGCACCGTACTACACGCCGCCCTCGGAGGACTTCTCCCGGCCGGGCCGTACCTGGCTGCCGACCATGGGGCTGACCCGCTTCCCCGTCTACGACCTGGTGTCGACCTGGTACCACGAGGGCGTGCCCGGCCATCACCTCCAACTGGCGCAGTGGGCACACGTCGCCGAGGACCTGTCCCGTTACCAGGCCTCCGTCGGCATGGTCAGCGCCAACGCGGAGGGCTGGGCGCTGTACGCGGAGCGGCTGATGGACGAGCTCGGGTTCCTCGCGGACGCGGAGGAGCGGCTCGGTTACCTGGACGCGCAGATGATGCGGGCCGCCCGGGTCGTCGTCGACATCGGCATGCACCTGGAGCTGGAGATTCCGGCGGACTCGCCGTTCCACCCGGGCGAGCGCTGGACGCCGGAACTGGCCGAGGAGTTCTTCGGGGCGCACAGCAGCCGTCCCGCGGACTTCGTGGAGAGCGAGCTGACCCGCTATCTGACGATCCCCGGCCAGGCCATCGGCTACAAGCTCGGCGAGCGGGCCTGGCTGCTGGGCCGGGAGAACGCCCGTAAGCGGCACGGCGACGCCTTCGACCCCAAGGCGTGGCACATGGCGGCGCTGTCCCAGGGGTCGCTGGGCCTGGACGACCTGGTGGACGAGCTGTCGGCGCTGTGAGCCGGGCCTCCGGCGGCCGGCGCCGGGACGGGCTCCCTGGGCGTCGGTGCCGGAAGCCGCCCTCGGAGTCGATGGCCTGACCGGTGCCCCTTCCCCGAGCTCTCAACTCCGTTCGACCAGGGGAGACCCCCATCGCCTCGTCCGTGGCCGGCCACGCGATGAGGCGGGCGGGGCCGTCGGCATCCCCCACCGTCCGCCGGGGAAGCGTGCGGCGACGGCGTCGTAGGTCTCGCCGGTGAGGTAGCCGGTGTCCACCGGGCCGGGGTTGACGGTGTTCACCGTGACGGCGGCCGGCCCGGCTGCCCGCGCCCGACCGTCGCTCACGTCTCCGCTGCCGCCCCGACTGCCCCCACTCGGCCCGGCTGCGCCCGGCTCAGCCCACGCCGTGCATCCGTACCGTCGAACCCGAGCGGCCCTTCACCACCTCGAGTTGGGCGTGGATGCGCCGCCGCAGGTCGGGGACGTGGCTGACGATGCCCACGCTGCGGTCGCGTTCCCGCAGGGAGTCCAGGACGTCCAGCACCTCGTCGAGGGTCTGGTCGTCGAGGCTGCCGAAGCCCTCGTCGATGAAGAGGGTGTCCAGCCGTACCCCGCCGGCCTCGTCGGTGACGACGTCGGCGAGACCGAGCGCGAGGGCGAGCGAGGCGAAGAAGGTCTCGCCGCCCGAAAGGGTCGCGGTGTCCCGCTCCCGGCCGGTCCACGCGTCCACGACGTGCAGGCCGAGGCCGCTGCGGCCACGGCCGGTGCGGTCGTCGGAGTGCACCAGGGTGTAGCGGCCGGACGACATGCGGTGCAGCCGGGCGGTCGCCGCGGCGGCGACCTGTTCCAGGCGGGCGGCCAGGACGTAGGACTCCAGCCGCATCCTGCGCTCGTTGTCGGCGGAGGTGCCCGCGGTGAGGCCCGCCATGCGGGCCACCCGGTCGTACTCCTCGCGCAGCGGTGCCAGCCGGCGCGCCGAGGCGGTGGCCCGCGCGGAGAGCCGGTCGAGTTCGGCGCAGCGACGGGCGGCGTCGTCGCGGGCGGAGGCCGCCTCGCGTACCCTGCGGTCCGCGTCCTCGGCAGTGCGCTGTGCGGCGGCGAGGTCGGCGGGGGGCTGCTGGGCGGCGGCCGCGGTGTCGGGCTCGGCGAGCACCGCGCGGACGGCGGCCTCCTCCTGCTGCCGGGCCTCCAGGCGGTGCTGCAGCGCGTGGTGGTCGGCGGGGTCGAGGAGTGCCTCGGCCGCCGCCCGCGGGGTGTCGAACCCGGCCCGGAAGGCGGCGTCCGCGAGCCTGGCATCGGCGTGCTTGAGCCGCTGCGCGGCGCCGTCGGCGAACCGGGCGGCATCAGCGGCGTCGGTGAACCGCGCCGCGGTGCGCTCCAGTTGGGCGGCGCGCACAGCCACACTGTCCGCGGAGCCCCGCGCCGTGGTCAACTCCTCCTCCAGCTCCGCCTGTTCCTGGTCCAGGCGCGCGCGGACACCTGCCCGCGCGGCCGTCCGGACCGCCGCCTCACGCTGTGCGGTGACCCGCCGCTCGTGCTCGTGCTCCGCCTGCCGCAGCTGTTCCTGCGCGGAGTGCAGTACGGAGGCCGCGTCCCGCGCCCGCGCGTACCGCGCCTCCAGCTCCTCCACCTCGTGGACGAGTCGGCCGGTCGGTGTGTCCCCCGCCTCCGCTCCGGCGGCGGCCAGCGCCTCGCGCACGACGCCGAGGCGCCGTTCGTCGTCGGCGCGGCGTTCCTCCGCTCTCTGGTGGGCGGCGAGGGCGTGCTCCTCCGCCTCGCGGTCGACATGGCCGGCGTCCTTGCGGGCGGGGGCGGGGTGTTCGGTGGCCCCGCAGACCGCGCAGGGCGCGCCGTCGGTGAGTCCCGCGGCGAGTTCGGCGGCGATGCCGGCCAGTCGCTGTTCCTTGAGGCCGAGCCAGTGCTGCTTGGCCGCGAGTGCCTGCTCCTGGGCTCTTCGGGCCTGCTCGGCGGCACGGTCGGTGTCCCCGGCCAGCTGGTCCCGCAGCCGTGCGGCGTTGAGCCGCTTGTGCGCGGGGTCGCGCTGCACCGCGAGTTCACCTGCCCTGGTCGCGGCCTCCTGCGCGGACTCGATGCGGGCCTGGAGCCCGGTGCGTGTCTCGTCCCAGCCGGTGAGCCAGGCGTCCGACTCGTCCAGCACGCCGTCGTCGGCGCGCTCCTGGCGGTCCAGGCCGGCCCGCTCGTCGAGGAGTCCGGCGAGCCGTCGCTCGGCGCGGCGGGCCGACTCGAGGCCGCCCAGTTCCTCGGCGGCCCGGCGTGCGGCGGCGGCGAGCCCGGCCGCGCCCGCCTCCTGGTGGGCCGCGGGAAGCAGGGCACGTGTACGCGCCTCGACGGCGGCCGCGTCGCGGTGTTCGGCGTCGGCTGACTCCCGCAGTTCCAGCGCGGGGGCGACCGCCTCGGCCTTGCGGGAGCGGTCCAGGCGGGTCTGCGCCTCCTGCCGGGCGCCGTCTCCCTCCGCCAGCCGCGCCGCGCTCTCCCGCGCCTCGGCGAACCGCCGTTGCAGCCGGTCCCGTTCGCGTACGTCGTCCAGTGACCGGTCGGCGGCGGCCTGGGCGGATTCGGCCGCGGTGAGGCGGCAGCGGGCGACGGCGAGCTGTTCGCGGGCGGTGCTGCGGGCGACGGCGGCCGCGGTCAGCACGCTCTCGGCCAGTCCCGGTTCGCCCGGCGCGAGGTCGCCGAGGGGCATGGCCTCACCCGCTGCCTGCTGCATCCGGTGCGCTTCGGCGAGCAGGTCCGCGTCGCCGTCCCGCACCTGGGACTCGGTGGCGCGGCGGCGCTCGGCGAGGTGCTTCTCCACCTCGGCGAAGCGGCGGGTGTCGAAGAGCCGGCCCAGAAGCTTGCCGCGGGCCTCGGCGTCGGCGCGCAGGAACCGTGCGAAGTCGCCCTGGGGCAGAAGGACGACCTGGCAGAACTGCTCCCGGCTCATGCCGAGGAGCTGGGTGACCTCCTCGCCGATCTCCTGGTGGGAGCGGCTGAGGTCCTTCCAGGACCGGGCCGCCGGGTCGTACTCGCGCAGCCAGGTCTGCGCCTTGTCGAGGGTGGTGCCGGTGCCGCGCTTCTTCGGGCGCTGCCAGGGCGGTTGCCGGGTGATCTCGAGCCGGCGTCCGACGACGGTGAGGTCGAGGGTGACCTCGGTGCGGGTGACGGGGGCGGCGTGGTCGCTGCGCAGCGTCAGGCCCTGCCCGCTCTGCCGGGCCCCGGGCACGGAGCCGTACAGCGCGTAGCAGACGGCGTCGAGTATCGAGGTCTTGCCGGCGCCGGTGGGGCCGTGCAGCAGGAAGAGGCCCGCGGTGGACAGCTCGTCGAAATCGACGGTGAGCGAGCCGCCGAAGGGCCCGAAGGCGGTGATGTCGAGCCGGTGCAGCCTCACCGCGCCACCTCCCGTACGGCCTGGTCGGCGCGGACGGCGTCGACGGCGTCCCGCAGGACGGCCCGCTCCCGCTCGTCGGGGCCGGTGCCGCGCACATGGGCGACGAAGTCCTCCGCGATCTGCCGGTCGTCGCGGCCGGCGAGGCGGCGGGCGTAGGACACCGCCGCCTCGTCGGGCGCGCGTTCGGGTTCGAAGACGAGGCTGAGGGTGTGCGGGAAGCGTTCGCCGAGCCGGGCCATCGGGTCGGCCGGGCGGACCGGGTCGGTGAGGGTGGCCTCGACCCACGCCTCGCGGTGTGCTGCGAGCCCGGGGTCGGCGAGCAGTTCCTCCAGGGTGCCGCGGATCCGGACGAGGGCGCGCGGTACCGGGCAGTCGATCCGCTCGGCGGTGACGCCGCCGTCGGCGGCCAGGTCGACGAGCCACATGCTCTTGCGGTGGTCCGCCTCGGAGAAGGAGTACGGGAGCGGGGAGCCGGAGTAGCGCACGCGCTCGGTGAGGGTCTGGCAGCCGTGCAGATGTCCGAGCGCCACGTAGTCGACGCCGTCGAACACCCCGGCGGGTACGGCGGCGACCCCGCCGACGGTGATGTCCCGCTCGCTGTCGCTCGGTGCGCCACCGGTGACGAAGGCGTGCGCGAGGACGACCGAGCGGGTGCCGGGCGGGCGGGCGGCGAGGTCGGCGCGGACCCGGTCCATGGCGGCGGCGAGCACCGTCTCGTGGCCCGCCTTCTCCAGCCCGAACTCCTCCTTGACCAGTGCCGGTTCCAGATAGGGCAGTCCGTAGAAGGCGACGTCCCCATGGGTGTCGGACAGCATCACGGGGGTACCGCTCGCCGAGGGGGCGGTCCGCAGGTGGATGCCCGCGCGCCCGATGAGTCCGGCGCCGACGCCGAGGCGGCGGGCCGAGTCGTGGTTGCCGGAGATCATCACCGTCGGCACGCCCAGGCCGGCGAGGCGGTGCAGGGCGTCGTCGAACAGCTCCACCGCGGCGAGCGGCGGCACGGCCCGGTCGTACACGTCTCCCGACACGACCACCGCGTCGACGGCGTGCTCGCGCACGGTCGCCACCAGGTGGCCGATGAACTCGGCCTGGGCACCGAGCATGCCGACCCGGTGGAACGGCCGGCCGAGGTGCCAGTCGGAAGTGTGCAGCAATTTCATGCAATCACTCTGACCTGCACGTTTACCCCTAGTGCGCCTCTAAAACCAGCACGAACCAGCACGGGGCTCGCCGACAGCCCCGCCACGCTAACGCATGTCGCCCCCCGATACACCACTCACCTCAAATCACCCAGGTAATTCGGGTGTGATACTGGTGTGATCGCGTAATCAACTGTCGCCGGTTCTCCGAGGAACCCAACCAGTTGGTGACCAACTGCAGTCGCCAGCAGCATACCGATTCTGATCCTCTGGTCTCGTTGCGGAGCCGGGTGGTGGTCTTGTCGGCCTTGTTCTCGTATAGCTACCACCAGGTGGCGTGTAGCGCAGTGTTACTGCCGTGGTGCTCGATTCTCAACTGACGTCGTAGCCTTGGCTTCGACCTGTCGGGCGCGCCGCTGCGCGCGTACGTCAGCGCCAGACCTGTCCGGGGCCGACCAGTCCGGCTCGTCCCGGGGTCCTTCATCGCCACCTTGGCCACCTGCAGCCCGGCGGCCCGGCCCCGGGTGTGCTGACTCGTATTGCACGTCAGCAACCGAACGCCGCGGCCGGCCAGGCCCTGGAGGGCCACCGTCCGGTCAATGATCTCGGCATCGGGGCGGTCCAGGCGCACGTGGCCGGGGGTATCGAGGACGATCTCCACGTTGACCTTGCCGCGGGTCTCGCCGTCCTGAATGGCGTGCTCCCCCTCATGCAGGACCCCGTTGAGGACCTCGTCGAGGAGACCGAGCGTGTGGGCGGCACGCCGGACAGGCACGGGCGTTCGGGATGCGGCGCCTGCTCTGCCAGGCCGCCTGGGCCGAGGACGGCGCCCGCGACGCGGTACGGGACTTCGCCGTACGCCACCTGGCCACGCCCGGTGGAGATCATGGTGAGGTCGGTGACCCACAGCCGGTTCGGCGCGGAGGCGGTGAAGTCCCGGTTGACCAGGTCCGGGGCGGGCGTGGCCTTGGGATCGCGACGGGTGAAGCCCTTGCGGCGTGGGCTGATGCCCGCGATGCCGGCCTCGCGCATCAGACGTTCGACCCGTTTGCGGCCGACGCGCGTGCCCTCGCGTCTGAGGACGGCGTGCACGCGCGGTGATCCGTAGACGCCACCGGATTCCGCGTGGATCTCCTTGATCTGCTCGGTGAGCTCGGCGTCGCGGCGTTGCCGTTCGCACGGCTCGCGCTCGGCGCGGCGCCAGCGGTAGTAGGTGGAGGAGGGGATGTGCAGTTCCCGAAGTACGCACTCGACTCCCAGGCGGGAATGCTCGTCGAGGAGCGCCGTCACCTGGGCCGGGTCGGGTCGAGTTGCGCCGCGGAAAACGCAGACGCCGTCCGCAGCACGTCGTTCGCCCGCTTGAGCTGAGCGTTCTCCTTACGCAGCGCCACCAGCTCGGCCCGCTCGTCGGTGGTGAGCCGGTCGTCGCGCTCGCCGGCGTCCGCCTCGGCCTGCCGGATCCAGCCGCGCAGAGCCTCGGGATGCACACCGAGGTCGACAGCCAGCTTCTTGATCTGCGGCCTCGGCTCCGTGGTGCGATACATCCGTACCGCACGCTCACGCAACTCCAGCGAGTACTTTCTGGGTGCAGCCATGGTCGATGCTCCTCCCATGAGAACCATCTGACCCTCTGCCACCACCCTCCGCATCTCGGGGGAACCTCACCCCGACCAGCAACCGTCCCTGGGCCGGGACGAAGACTCTCGGCCAGGGCGCGGAGGCATCCGGATCGGTCACCTACACCAGCAACGTGGCTTCCGGCACGCGGGACAACATCCGCACCAACTACCACATGTACATCACTGCGACGGACACCACACCCACCCAGCCGAACGTCAACTGGGAGCTTCCGTTCGAGGCTAACCTTCGCTGCGACGCCGAGCTCACCACACCCGGCTGCGTCTTCTCCGACTTGCGCGCCAGCCTCAACTACTCGCTGTCCGACCCGAAGCACGCCGCGGCTTCGGCGGCCTACAGCTTCGCTCAGGGCCGCCTGCGCAACTGGGCCCCGCTGACCCGGGCGGATGGCCTCAGCGCAGCCAACCGGAAGCGCACCTGCGAGGAGGGAAGCAGCGACCCGTTCGTGTACATGTACGGGGAAATCCCGAACGACTCGTGCGACGAGTTCCCCTTCGCCGGCTCCTTCGAGGGAGGGACCGACGGTGCTCTGTGCGCCGACATCATCCCGCGGTACGAGGACGGGGAGTGGTGGATCTATCGGGCTCGCGCCGACAAGCCGATCACCTACGAAGAGCCGTGCGTGCGTGCCCATGTCGCCCTGGACGCCAATGAGTCTGCCGGCGGCAAGTACGGTTCGCTCGTGAGGAGGGCGCGCATCCTCGATACCGAGAAGTACAACGTCTCCGTCGTCGACTGACGGAGGACACAGCAGCACCACGGGGTCCCGAAGATGATGCTCGGGGCCCCGCCGGGCAAACCCGAAGGGACACCAGTGAAAGACTCCACGACCGGGCCGTGGGCATGGGCCGGGGATCCGCGCGCCGTGATGTGGTGCGTGACCATCACCCACGGCATCTCTCCCGAGGAGGTGCTCGCCCGCTATGGGGCCGATGCCCGCACCGCCCGGCCTCTCACCCGGCAGCAGGCCACCCGGCTGGCCGGCGGCGACCTGCTGCCGGAGGGATCGGTACTGCAGGCAGGACAGCTGGGCGACTGGTCGTTCTGCTTCGAGGAGTACGGGGTCATGGGGCGTATGCCTGGCCCGCTGTCCGCACTGTCCCGCGACACGGAGACCTTCAGCGTGCTGCGGGGCGGGGACGGTATGGACGGCTTCGCACACTGGCGGGACGGAGAGTGCGCCGAGCGGTTCGAGCCGGGAGCCGCCGGCACCAAACCGCGTCCTCCGCCCCCCTGGTGGGATGCGGTACAGGAGCGGCTCGATGCATCGGGCGAGGAGTACCCCGGCCTGGTCCCGGTGTTGGAAGCGACAGCGCACCACACCGGGGCTGTACTCGACACGGACACCCGCGACGGCCCGCTGCTCACCCTGCGGCTCGAGGACAGCGACCGCACCCCTGACCCTCGAACTCCCCAGCAGACACCCCGGGTTCCAGAGGACGTACGGGGCGTCCTCGCCCGACCTGGGTCACCTCCGCCACCCACCATGCGCCAAGCCGTCAACGTTCCCAGCACCCGGCACACCCATGCCGTCAAAGAGGAGGGGTAGAGAAGCAGGCCCGTCCGAGCAAGATCGCGCTGGGCGAGGACTGTCCGGCCGATGTCGGCATGCTGCGGGCCGAGCCAGCGGGATTCGGGCCAGTGGCCTCCCACTCACCCGGCCTTGAGTCGAGCCCCGTCTTCGTGCAGTCAGCGGATGTGGTGGTTCGAGGGGTGTGCGCGGGCAGGGGCAGGCCCGGCATGGCGGAGGGCAGCGGTCCCGGTCTCGGTACCGGCCCCCTGGCCGCCGGCTGCGGGGAGTGGGAGCGGGCCGCGTGCGGGCGGGCGCTCAACGGTCGGCGAGACATGCCCAAGCGACGCCCGACCTCGTCGTAGACGTCGATACCGGCCCGCGGCCGGACCGCAACGACATGGATCTCCCGTCGATGCGCGGATCCCTCGGGCGCGGGACGCATGCCGTAGACGACGCGCCAGTCTTTCCGGGCGTCCACGAACAGCTTGCGGTAGCCCTCCAGGTCGCCCATGAGTCGGAGTCCGAAGCGCTCGGCGTTCACCACTTCCTGCAGGTAGGCGAGGGTGAGGAGGTCGGGTCGTGTCCCTTGGTGCGGTGTAGTTGATCATTCGGCGGTGCCGGGCAGGCAGGTGGTGTTGTCCGGATGGAGGCTGTCCATGCTCTCGATGGAGAGATAGCGGCGGGGGAAGGCGATCCACTCGTCGTGGAGCTCGACGAGGACGGCGGTGGCGAGGCGGTCGACGGCCCCGGTGTTCGGGAAGACCCGGACGACGTCGGAACGGCGCTTGATCTCCCGGTTCAGCCGCTCGGGTGGGTTGGCCGACTGGATCTTCTTCCAGCGCTGGTGGGGGAAGTCCGCGAACGCGGGCAGGTCCTCCTTCGCGTCGGGAAGCATCTCTTCGACCTTGCGGAACTGCTCGCCGAGCATGTCCGCGACGGTGTCGAGGTGGGCCCGGACTGCTTCGGCGGTGGGCTGGGCAAAGAGCGTGCGGATCGTCGCGGCGACCATCCCCGCGGCTCCCTTCGGGATCACCGAGAAGACGTTGCGGACGAAGTGGACACGACAGCGCTGCCAGGCGGCGCCGAGCATGACCTTGCGGATGGCCTTGACCAAACCGCTGTGGCTCTGCCGAGCCGCCCGGTGACAGTGGAACTGATCACCGTATCGGCCGGCACGCAGAAGATCGGTGTCAGGCATGGCCACTCCGACGGACATCAGAGCGACGGAACAGGGCAAGGGGTTCCTCGCATCACCACAGACCAGGACGGCGCAAGTCTGCACACGTTACTCATCCCTTCCCGAGCCTGGCAACGAGTCGACCAACGCATCGTGTCCAGCACAATCAACGCGAATCGGAACGCCGCTCACAGCTCCGCTTGCCGGGGATAACTGTCGTGGTGCGGGCGTTGCCGGCGCAGGCAAATGAAAACCGGCCCATCAGGAGCCGCCTCGCCAAACCCGCCAGTTCGACGACCGGGAACCGGACGCCTGCCAGGCCTCGCTCCACCACCCGAAACTCGAAGCCCTCCCCGCCCAGCACGGAACCAGCACGGGACAGGTCACCAGGGATGACGAGGGGTGCGCACAGGGCAGTACCGAACCAGCACCGGCACCACCTACGAGCCTCTCCCGGACGGAGCGACACCCTCCTGAACTGCACCTTTGCCGCATCAACTCACTTATGGTGAGTGGCGCCCCGAAAATTTGTGCAGAATTCTCAAGGCGCCACTCCGACCTGCATGTTTCCCCTTACTCCGCCCCTGTAGTGCCGCATCAGGCAACGTTTGCCCTGTCGACGACGGCGCGTAGGCGCTGGTCGTCGGCGTGGCGGTTCCGCCAGATGATGTAGCGGCGGATCATGCTGCCCTGTTCCTTGTGGTCGGTGTGGTCGGTGCCGTCGAGGGTGAAGTAGCGCAGGGCCGTGAACTGGGCCTCGATGCGGTTGAGCCAGGAGCTGTTGGTCGGGGTGTAGGCCATCTCGACGTTGTTCGCCGCTGCCCAGGTGCCGACGCGCTGGCACTTCTTCGTGGTCAGGTGCGGGGAGAAGTTGTCACTGACGATCGCGATCCGGATCTGGGGCGGGTAGAGGCTGCGGAGGTAGCGGCAGAACTCCAGGAACTGGGTCCGTCTCTTGACCGGCTTGATGTGGCCGTAGAGCTTGTCCTTGGCCAGGTCCAGGGCGGCGAACAGGTGCCGGACCCCGCCGTAGCGGTTGTAGGTGGCCCGGCGCCGTCGGCGGGGCTCACGGTCAGGGTCCTTGTGCTTGCCGCCCCGTTCGGCCCACTGCCGGCCCGGGTGGGGCATCAGGTTGAGGGGTCCGAACTCGTCCATGCAGAAGACGACTTCGGGTTCGCCGTCCTCGGGTATGACCTCGCCGTCGGCGATCGCGTAGAGGTGTTCGACGCGGGCCTTCTTGGCCGCGTAGTTCGGATCGCGGGAGGTCTTTCACGTCTTCAGGCGTTGAAAGGAGACGCCTTCCTCGCGGAGCAGAATGCGCAGGCCCTCATGGCTGATGTCGTCGACCACCCCCTCAGCGACCAGGAAGTCCGCCAGCTTGGTCAGACTCCAGGTCGAAAACGGCAGGTCATGCTCGGTGGGCTTGGACTTGGCGATCTTCTTGATCTCGCGGCGCTCGGGCAGCGTGAACGTCTTCGGGCGGCCGCCGGAGTACTTCGGATACAGCGAGTCGAAGCCGTCCGTGTTGAAGTTGTGGATCACGTCCCGGACCCGGTCGTCACTGGTGAACGACACCTCGGAGATCCTCGCCACCGGCATGCCCTGCGCGGACAGCAGCACCATCTGGGCCCGCCGCCAGGTCACCACCGACCCGGCGCCCCGACGGATGATCCGCAGCAGCCGCCGACCCTCGTCGTCATCGATCTCACGAACCTGTACACGTCCAGCCACGTGATCATTCTGGCCTGGCCCACCGCGCAGGGAACCACCCACACGGCGGAAGTCACGAGGCAAACGTAGTCAGCGCTCGGGTCAGTTCGGCGTCGTACTGATCAGCGTCGAAGTGAAAGGCCGGAGGGCGCTCCTCATCAACCGGCACCTGCCAGTCGGACCACTCCACGATCCCGCCGTGACGCTGCACGAACACGGACAGGTAGCCACAGCATCCACCCGTGCACTCGGGCTCACCCAGCACTGCACGTCGCCCCTCGTCGGTCGCCCAGAGAGGACCCTGGCCAACAGCCGGCAATGCCTCCTCCGCGAACGGGCCGCGGCCTCCCTCTCCGATCGCCGCTGCCACCACTTCCTCGCCATCGATCCGGAGAGACAGCTGGGCAGCCCATCGGGGGCCCGGTGGCAACACATTGACCGCAAGCCGATTAAACACCCAAGCACCCTATGCGAGTACTGGCCACCACAGTTCCGTTCCCACGACCACCGGATGCGGGCGTCTGGCCGACTACCAGTCGACCCCAGAGGAGGCGAACGTTGCCTGATGCGGCAGTAGTCAGCACCGACCACGCTAGCGCCCGTCAGCACCTGATCCATTACGGACCTCAGTCTGCCACCAGCATCCGGGGTCAGATGGCCATAGATGTCGGCCGTGATCTGGATGGTGGAGTGACCAAGCCACCTCGACACTTCGAGGAGTGACACGCCGCCGGCGACACCCGGCAAACCGACTGCTGACGTGAATGTGGCACGGCGCTCACCGGTCCCTCCTATCCAGGACCCAGCGTTGCCGGCGGTGCTGAGGAGGATCACTCCGGCTGATCAGCGGGGGCATAGCGGCGCAGTACCTCGCCCGTCCTCGCGTCGACGTCATGAACGGTCACTTCCTCGCCGAAGATGTTCGTGACATCGACTTCCCAGACGGCTTCGCCTTCGTATGTGGTCAGCCTGACGCCAGTGACCGGTCCGTCGGTGGAATCCCTGGCCTCAAGGGCTGCTTCCCCGGGCAGAAGTGTCGCCCGTTCCAAAAGGGCGCGCAGCGCCTTCCTGGCCTCGCTGTCCAGTCTCGGCCCGGGCTTCTCCTCCACCCGACGCCCGGCGGTCGCCGCGAGGCGCACGATCCGTGTCGCGCCGTCCTGCGTGGCGATGGTGCTCTGCCAGACAGGCGACTGCGACTCGGGCTCCTCCAGTTCGATGGAGAGGAGTTCCCCACCGGTCACCTCAGCCAGCGAGAGCCGGATAGCACGTCCGAGCTCCAGATCCGCCATGGGAAACGGGTCCCCGCGCCCATGCTCCTGCTCCTCCCCGTCGCCGCAGGCGCCGAGGAGCATCAGCGCGGCAACAGCGCCACACAGCCCCATGACGGCAGCGCTCCCCCGCCGTCGCCGGGCAGTGCCCTTTGCGATGTTCATAGGTGACTCATAACCTCGTCCTGCAGGAGCGCGCCCCGAGCCCGGAGTGTTCACCCGAAGGGGCACGCGTAGCGGGCACCATCCGGTGTGCTCACCGGCTTCTTCGAGATTGTGCGCGGGGCAGGCGCCGGAACGCCTTCTCGGAGAACGGGTAGGTCCTTTCACACTGCGGCGGCGGCAGATTCAGAGCTGGGCACACTTATTGACTAGCGCCTCCACTTCATCACACCAGTCAATCAGCGGCGTGGCAGCATCTGAGTGCCCGCACCAGGCGCTGCCTTCCTCTCCCGCCGGGTGCCGGCAGATTCAATCCTTCGGTGGCCGGCCTCCGCCGAAGGCCCGATGCACGGACTCCCTTTCCGCGCTCCTCTCTCTCGTGGCAGCTGGGGGCGACCAGGTAGAAGGGCCGTGTGTCGTCGGCCAGAAGTGCGCCGGCGAGCGCATGGTGGTTCCACCGTCACCGCATTCCCGAAGGAGGGAGGCGTCATGGGAGCTCTCAGGCAACCGCAGCCGGTCGTCGCAGGCACGGGTTCCTGCCCGGCCCACCCGGTAGTCCACATGCCCGCGCACCGGCCCGGACGCCACCGGGCCTCTCCCCGTCCGTCGCCGGGCCCGAGCACGGACACCGTGCGTACGGTCTGGGGCCGTGCGGCCCGCCCCGCTCACGGCGGCCGCGCACCCTGGCCCTTCCGCCGATGAGTGACACGCTCCGTGCGCAGCTGTGGCCTCTGCCGACGCTGGGCGTCGTGCTCGCTGTGGCCGCGGGTGTGGGGCTGCCCCGGCTGGACGCGCGGATCCAGCACGACATCCCGCCGTGGCTGAAGGACTACCTGTTCGGAGGCGGCGCGGACGCCGCGCGTACCGTGCTGGAGGCGATCGCCGGCTCCCTGATCAGTGTCACGGCGCTGACCTTCTCGCTCACGGTGGTGACGCTGCAGCTGGCGAGCAGTCAGTTCTCCCCCCGGCTGCTGCGCACGTTCACCGCGGACCGGTACGTCCAGACGACCCTGGCGCTGTTCCTCGCGACGTTCGCCTACGTCCTGACCGTGCTGCGCACCGTGCGGACCGGTGACGACGGACAGGTCATGTTCGTCCCCCAGGTGTCGGTCACCGTGGCTTTCCTCCTCACTCTGGCGAGCGTGCTCGGCCTGGTGCTGTTCCTGTCCCACCTGGCACGCGAGATCCGGGTGGAGACGATGATGCAGAGCGTCCACTCGGCCGCCGACCGCACCATCCACCGGCTTCTCCCCGAAAGGGCCTCCGCCGCCGAGGACCTGGGAGCGCCACCGGAACCGCCCGCCGACGCACTGGCCCTGCCCGTCCGAAAGTCCGGCTTCCTGACCGCCGTGGACGAGGAGGCCCTCCTGGAGGCAGCCGTCGAGGCCGACGCCGTCCTGCTCATCGATCGGCACCCTGGCAGTTCGCTGATCACCGGCACACCCATGGGAGCCGCCTGGCCGCGTGCGGGGGAGCCCTTCTCCCACGAGACCCGGACACATCTGGTCCGCAAAGCCGCGGAGGCGGTTTCCACCGGCACGGAACGCACCGAGGCCCAGGACGTCGCCTTCGGACTCCGCCAGCTCACCGACATCACCGCCAAGGCGCTCTCACCCGGGGTCAACGACCCCACCACCGCTGTCCATGCCCTCTCCCACTCCTCCGCTCTGCTGTGCGAGCTGGCCCGCCGTGGCCTGGGCCCCCGGGTACTGCACGACGACCAGCATCGGGTGAGGGTCGTGCTGCGGCGCCCGGACCTGGCGGATCTCCTCGATCTCGCCGTAGCACAGCCACTGCGCTACGGCGCCGCCGAGCCCGCGGTTCTGAACCGCGTCGCGATGCTCCTGCGCGAACTGGCATGGAACAGCGCGCCCGACCAGCACCCGCCCGTCGCGGCCGCCTTCGACCGACTGCGCTCCACCGCCGCCGACCAGGACTTCCACGCCACCGAGCACGCCCGGCTCGCCGAACTGGTCCAGCTGGTCGAGCAAGCACTGGCCGGCCGCTGGACGTACGACCGGATGCGTTGAACGCTTCGTCCCGGTCGCGGCCGACAGCACCCGGACCGGTACGGGCGACCGGGCAGCACCGTGCCTCAGGGGCGCCGCCGCCCCCCGCGAGGAGAGGCGGAGCGAGAGCCCGCCGGCCTGCCTGCCCGGGACGCCGTCAGCGCGATGGCCAAGGAGAGGACCGACAGGACGATCAGCACGCAGCCCACCGTGATGTCGTTGACGCGTGCGGCGTCGGCCGCGGCGGTATCGCCGTAGCTCACCACGAACGGTGCGACGACCAGCCACACCCCGGCCGCCAGGACGAGCACATCGCTCACCCGTCCTCGCGGCCGGATCAGCCGGGCCAGGGCAACGCAGAACACGACGATGCCGACGAGAATCTCGATGGTATGGGCGTCGACGGCCGGCTCCGTGAACGGGTAGCCGATGATCCACGCTCCGACGAACAGCCAGAGCGAGGCGAGGAACATGAGGTGGAAGAGGGCCACACGCGCCCCGTCGTCTAACGCTGCCTGCCTCGTCGGGTGACGCCGGAACAGACCGTGGCGGAAGGGCTCCCGGGCAGTGCCGACGCGAAACCGGCCGCAGGGGACGGCCGGTGATCACGGTGACCAGGGGTGCTCGCATGGTGTCGCCCCGGCCGGCCGCGCCCGGGCTGTCGTGGGTCCCGCCTGAGCTGCAGGCTCGTGCAGGACAGGCCCGCGCACGCCGCTGACAGGCAGTGGTGCGCGGGATTGACCTCTACGGGTGAACTTCCGGGACCAGACGGCACCGGCTGACCCGTGCCCGCACCCGTCGGGGTAGGAGGCGTTCATGGCCCAACCACCAGCGCCTCAGGAGATCTATCGCCGCGCCGAGGAGGAAGGCGAGCAACGTCTGGCCATGCCCCTGCTGGAGAAGACGTCCACCGGGTTCATCGCCGGTATCACCATCGTGTTCGGCATCGTGGCGTTCGCCATGGCGGAGGAACTGGCCAGGCCCCGGCTGGGGTCCGCGCTGGCACATCTCATCGGTGCGCTCGCCTTCGGGATCGGCGTGGTCTTCGTCGTGGTCGGCCGCTCCGAACTGTTCACCGAGAACTTCTTCGGCCCCGTAGCCGCGGCGATCGACCGGCACCAGCGCTCGGCCTGGATCCAGCTGGGCCGGCTGTGGGGCGTCGTACTCGTGCTCAACCTCGTGGGCGGAGCGGTCATGGCCGCGATCTTCTCAGTGGAGGGGACGCTCCCTCCGGGAGCGCACCACGCCCTCGCCGAAGCGGCCCGGGAAATCTCCACGAAGAGCGGTCTGGCGACCTTCACCCGCGGACTCGCGGCCGGGACGCTGCTGACCCTGCTGTCGTACCTGCTCCACGCCGCCGAGTCGACCGGAAGCCGCATCATCCTGGCCTACGTGGTCGGCTTCTTCCTCGCCCTGGGACCGTTCGACCACGTCGTCGTCTCCGGCCTGCACCTGCTGTTCGGCGTATGGCTGGGCGACACGGTCTCCTACACGGACGTCGGCTCCAACCTCCTCCTGGCCGGCGCGGGAAACCTGGCCGGAGGGCTGCTCCTCATGACGCTCACACACACCGCCCAAGTCAAAGGAGCCCGCGAAAACGGGAACGGATAGCCGACATGTCACAGAAACTGTCGCTGGATGTGTCGCAGAACCTCTCCCCCGCTCACTCGAGCCCTGAAGGCCGGGCACGCCAGAGGACAGCGGTGGTGACCGGTGCCTCGTCGGGCATCGGCGCGGCCGTGGCGCGCGGGCTGGCTCAGGACGGCTGGCGGCTGGTGCTGAACGGCCGCGACACCACGCGCCTGGACGGTGTCGCAGCGGACACCCTCGCCGCGGCGTTCCCGGCGGATCTCACAGCGGAGGGAGCCGACCGCCGCCTGGCCGACTTCGCCCTCGACCAGGTCGGCCGGGTAGACGTACTGGTAGCCGGTGCCGGAATCGGCTGGGCCGGCCAGTTCAGCGACATGCCTGAATCCGCCATCGACGAGATCATCCACGTCGACCTGCTCTCCACGGTGCGGCTGGTACGGCACCTGCTGCCGCACATGGTGGGAGCCGGTTCCGGACGAGTGGTGCTCATCGGGTCCGTGGCAGGCGCCCTCGGCGTTCGGGGCGAGGCCGTGTACTCCGCCGCCAAGGCAGCACTCGCCGTATTCGCCGACGCCCTGCGATACGAACTGCACGGCACCGGCGTAGGGGTCACCCTGGTCATCCCGGGCGTCGTGGAGACGGCCTTCTTCCAACGCCGGGGCACGCCCTACACACGCAGGAGGCCAAAGGCGGTGCCGCCCGAGCGCGTGGCGGACGCCGTGCGGCGCGCTATCCGACGGGGCACGCACGAGGTGTACGTGCCGGGCTGGCTGTGCCTGCCCGCCCGGGTGCACGGAATGGCCCCGGCCCTCTACCGGCGCCTTGCCACCAGGTTCGGCTGAGACTTCGGCCCTCAAGGTGGGCGACATCGCTCCCAACGGCACCGGACTGCGGTGGCTCCGTGCGGCAAGGACAGCACAGGTGATCGCCATCACCCCTGCTCCCCGTTGCTCGCGACCGGCGCACCGTGCACGGGGTGGCGAACATCGCAAGTTCCAGCCGGTGGACGATGCCCGGCATCGTCACCACAGCCAGGCGGGGCAGTGCCGCACCCAGGACAGGGCGCGCATCGCGGGGCGCGCGCGGTGCCGATGCGGTTCTGCCAGGGCCGGGGCCGGCGGGACTCCCCGGCCGCGACGCGGCGGCATCCGGCGTCCTGGAGCCGACGGCGCTGCTTGCTCAGCTCCAGCTTCTCCTCCCGGTCGGAAGATGCGCTCGGGAACGAGCAGTAACCGACGCAACGTCACCAAGAGGCCAGCCGGAGTACGTCGGAAACAGGCAATAGGCGAGATGCAGTTGGCTCAGGGACGCAACAGGATCCGGTTCAGCTCAGTGCTCGGTGAAGGGCTTCGTGGCTGCGGTCGACAGGCCCTGGTGCCGGGACCATGCTGGATGACAGGGGCCCGGGGGCAATGTGATCAGGTGGGCGGCCGGAGGTGCGGTCATGGACTGGTGGATCTGGATGGTCATCATTCTCGTGGTTATCGCCAGTGTTGGCGGCTTGGCGCTGCGGGCCCATCGCCGCGGCGGCACTGGCATCGGCATCGACGGACGCCGTCCGGGGCACGGGCGCCGGAACAGGCCAGTGTGATCGCGCTCTTTTGGGGAATCAAGCGCCTGGCGAAAGTACCGCCGTGATGTCGGCAGATGCTTGGTGCGAGACGGCCGTGGGGAGCCGGCGCAGGAGTTCACAGCCGTCGCCTGAAAGGGATCTGATCCCCCAACGGGCAGCCTTGGCGCCTAGCCAGCGCCATCTCGTAGGGGACTGTCAAACGTTCGGCCCTGTCTCACATTCGGTGGTGACGGAGCGTTGTGAGGGTCGTTGACGTTCGTGTGAAAGATGTCGACGAGCTTGTGCGGACGGTGTTTTCGGGTCTGTCTCCGCTGGTCATAGAGGATGTGGCCGCCGAGGGTGAGCGGATCGTGGTGCGGACACGGACTCCGCGGGACGCCGCGGTCTGTCCGGGGTGCGGGGCCCCGTCGGGACGGGTGCACGGATTTCACCTGCGGACGGTGGCCGACGTGCCGGTCGACGGACGACGGGTGGTGGTTCGTGTGCGGGTGCGGCGCCCGGTGTGTCCCACGCGCGGCTGCCGACAGACCTTCCGCGAGCAGACGCCCGGAGTGCTGGAGCGATACCGACGCCGCACCGCGCGTCTGACCAGGCAGGTCAAGGCCGTGGTCAAGGAGTTAGCGGGCCGGGCCGGGGCACGTTTGCCGGCCGTGCTCGCGGTGGCTCTGTCGCGTCACACGGCCCTGCGCACCCTGCTGCGCGTCCCGTTGCCCACCGGGCGGACGCCCCGCGTGATCGGCGTCGACGACTTCGCTCTGCGCCGGCGCCACCGCTACGCCACCGTGAACATCGACGCCGAGACCCATGAACGGATCGACGTACTGCCCGACCGCACCGCCGACACGCTGGAAGCGTGGCTGCGCGAACATCCGGGCGTCGAGGTCGTGTGCCGGGACGGCTCGGCGACTTACGCCGAGGCCATCCGCCGTGCCCTGCCCGACGCGGTGCAGGTCACGGACAGGTGGCACCTGTGGCACAACCTGTGCGAAGCCGCCCTGAGCGAGGTGAGGGCGCACAGCACCTGCTGGGCCGCCGTGCTGGACACGCCCATCTACGACGGGCCCCGCGCACAGACCACCCTCGAACACCGGCACCAGGTCCACGACCTGCTCGAATGCGCCTGCCGCCTGCAACTGGCCCCGAACACCGTCAAACGCTACGCGCGAGCCGACCGGCCCGAGCGGATGCTCCGCGTCCCCAGGTACCGCGCCAGCCTCGTCGACCCCTACCGCGAGCACCTGCGCAAACGCCGGGCCGAGGACCCCGCCGTTCCCGTCCAGCATCTCTTCGAAGAGATCAAGTCCCTCGGGTTCACCGGCTGCCTGAACCTCCTGCACAAGTACATCGACCAAGGCCGCGCGGACGCCGACCGCAGCCACATCTCCCACCGCCGGCTCGCCCGGATGCTGCTGACCAGGCCCGACAACCTCAAGACTAAGTGGTCGGCACCGGAAGTCCTTCGGGGGTTGCGGGGTCCACGATTTGCTGCGCAATCCGTTGTCGTCGCTCCTCTTTGGCGACCTGCGGTAGTCCAGGCCAGCGGCTTACTGGCTCACCAGGTGGGGCGGATCGGCCCCGGTGGTGTAAGGCGGGTCAGGTCGGCGACAAGTTCACTGAAGCGCGCCTCGCCCAGCGCCTCTTTCCATGGTGCGACGGCAGTTCGGGCCGCCTCGTCGGCGGCGCGAGTGGCTGCCCAGCCGGCCTCGGTCAGCCCCAAGAGCCGGGCGCGGGCATCGTGGGGGTGTGGATGCCGCACCACGTATCCCTTGCGGACCAGCTCCTCGACCAGCTGGGCGGCGGCCTGCTTGGTCACCCCCAGGTGCTCGGCCAGGTTGGCCGTAGTGGCGTCGCCCAGGGAGATGCGGGCAAAGGCGAAGCCGTGTGCTGGCCGCAGATCCTCGAATCCCTGCTGGGACACGCGATCGTGGATCCCCTGCACCAACTGTCCGGAGAGTGCCAGCACGAGTGCGGAGAAGGCCAGAGCGTCATCCATGGACTTGACTATAACTCGTCAAGCTGCTTGTCTTTATGGACAAGTTTCTTGTCTATGAGGAGGCTGGCATGCCCTTCATCCGAAGTGACGAGGCCGTCGTGCACGAGATCCACGGCGCCCGCTTCGTTTCCTACGTCCGTCCGGTCACGGGCAGCCGGGACCTCGCCGCCTGGCGCGGCGAGATCCCGGCCGGAACGGTGGGTCCGGCCCACATGATCAGTCACGAGGAAACGTTCTACGTTCTGTCCGGTCACCTCCGGCTTACCATCGGCGGCGAGAGCGCCGAACTCGGCGTCGGCGACGCAGCGGTGGCTCCGGCAGGCTCCGAGCTGGCGGTTGCCAATACCACCGACCAGCCCGCGCATATGTGGGTCACTACACATGTCGGACTCAGCGCCAAGCTGGCCGATGGCAGCACCATCACGCCGCCCTGGACTCATTAAGCCCCACAGCGGGGGCCAGTGGTCACGCTTCCCGGATCAGCGACGCCTCGGTCACAACCGAACCGTCCACCTTCTGCTGTTGGGTGAGGGTACGTACACGGGCGAAGTAGCGCAGACCCACGGCGGTGCCGGCGAGAGCCGCCGCTGGGCCAGAGCAAGGTCATCAAGCACGGCGTGGATGATGCCGCATCAGTCGATGCGGCAGGTGCGCCCCGTCGTGATCCACTTCTCCCGAGCGGCCCGCCTGTCATGCCCGTTGCCCCGGCCCGCCCGATAGTTGCGACCGCTGCCGAGCGCGAGCGGTTGAAGAAGATGGCCTACGGCCACAAGACCGAGTACCGGCTGCGGGTGCGCGCGCAGGTCGTCCTGGACGCGGCGCGGGGGCGCTCCAACGCGCGGATCGCCCGGGAGACGGGCCTGCACCTGGACACGGTTCGCGCCTGGGGGGGCCGGTTCGCCGACGGCGGGCTGCCGGCCCTGGCCGACCGCAAGCGCTCAGGGCGCCCCGCCCGTTTCACCCCCGTGCAGGTCGCCGAGGCCAAGGCGCTGGCCTGCCAGTTACCCGCCGAGACCGGCGTGCCGCTATCGCGCTGGTCCTGCCCGGAGCTGGCCGCCGAGCTGACCGCGCGCGGGATCACCGACAGCGTTTCCGCGTCCACGGTGTGTCGCTGGCTGCGCGAGGACGCGCTCAAGCCCTGGCAGTACCGGTCCTGGATCTTCATCCGCGACCCGGACTTCCGCGCCAAGGCCCAGCGTGTCCTGGACCTCTATGCCCGCACGTTCGAGGGCGTCCCGCTGGGCGAGGACGAGTACGTGATCTCCAGCGACGAGAAGACCTCGGTCCAGGCCCGCTGCCGCTGTCATCCGACCCTGGCCCCGGGCCGGGCCCGGGTGATGCGTGTCAACCACGAGTACGGCCGCGGCGGCGCGCTGGCCTACCTGGCCGCCTACGACGTCCACCGCGCGAAGGTCTTCGGCCGCTGCGAGCCCAAGACCGGCATCGTCCCCTTCATGAACCTGGTCGAGCAGGTCATGACCACCGAGCCCTACGCCAGTGCGAAACGCGTCTTCTGGGTCGTCGACAACGGCTCCTCCCACCGCGGCCAGCGGGCTATCGACCGCCTGGCCAGCAGGTTTCCGAACGCCGTCATGGTCCACACCCCCGTGCACGCCTCCTGGACCAACCAGATCGAGATCTTCTTCTCGATCGTCCAGCGCAAGGTTGTCCAACCCAACGACTTCACGGACCTGACCCAGGTCCGGGACCGGCTCCGAGCATTCGAAGACCGCTACAACGCCACGGCACAGCCGTTCCAGTGGAAGTTCACCACCTCCGACCTGGACGATCTACTGGCCCGGCTCGACCAACACACACCCGCCGACCGACAAGAAGAATCTTCCGTCGCCCTGGCTGCCTGATCAACCCCCGAAGGATTTCCGGAGCCGGCCACTAATACTCCAGCCGTAGTTCGTGATCTTCATTCCTGAGTGGCTTGTCGTCGGTAGTGGCTGGCTTGGGATCGGGCCTGGTGGCGGCGCCGGCAGTTCGACCAACCGAGCCGGTGGGCTGTGTCGTGGACGGGTCGGACGACGAGAGTGATGAACAGGCGCTGGATCTCGTTGCAGGTGAGCGGAATGAGGACATCGGGTGCGGGGCGGGTGTGCTCGTCTGCGCGTACAACGGCGAGGAAGGCATGCGCGAGCATGGCGAGGGTGACCCAGCGGGACCAGGAAATATAGCGGCGGACTTGGTGCTCGTCGAGTGCGGCCAGGCCCTTGCCCGACTGGAAGAACTCCTCCACCCGCCATCTTGATCCAGCGACTCTGACCAGCACGGTCAACGGCACGGACGCGGGCGAGTAGCAGCGGTAGTAGGCGAGTTCGCCGGTGCTGCGGTTACGGCGGATCAGCAGCTGACGACTCCCGGGGCGGGGGT